>WTJO01000032.1 GCA_011524805.1 Alphaproteobacteria bacterium | reverse complement strand
AAATAATCCAGAAGTTCAGCAGAGATTAATACAGTATTTAGAAGATGGTGTTTCTACCGTAGAAGCTTTAGAAGAAGTAATGAACTTTACAAGTGAAGCTTTAACAAATGGCAGTATAGTTGTACAAGAAAACGTATTAAAAAGAATAGGCAACACTATTACAAAGCTTCTACAAGATGTAGGACTTGTTAGCATTAAGTTTAATACTGGCAAAGATGTTTTAAGCTTTATAAAAGGTTATAATGAAACACTTGGCAAAGGAAAAGCATTAAGTAGAGCGCAAAGAAAAGTAGCTACTGAAGGTGCTCAAGGTTTGCTAGCTGTTGCTACTGAAGACACCACACCTACTATAGAAGATGAAACAATCAGAGAAGTTGTAGAGACCGCAGAACCAACACAGGAAACTACTTCGCAGGCTTCACGACCTTTGCGAAATAAAGAGTTAATGCGGCGAGCAAAAGAAGGTGACTTGCTAGCTGTAAATGATTTAATTCAAGAAAACTCTGGTCTTATATTAGGTTTTTTAGGCTTTAACAAAGAACTAGGTGATGTTGAAGCAGATCAGTTATTGCAAGCTGTAACAGACATGGCTACGCCTGGCATGGTTGATTTAACTTTTCCTGGTAGAAAAACATCTTTAGTAGAAGAATACAAAGAGTCTGATGGTGAAGTGAGTACTTTTTTAAGTAGAATAGGCAGACGTAAAGATGTAATATACAAAGCTGCAGGTCTTGATCCTAATAAATTTATAACTGAAAGCACTGATGCTCCTGAAGCTAGACAAATCGCCGCAGATGAAGCTGCAGAACTAACACCTAAAGACAAGCCAACAACCACTAAACTAATTGATTCAAGAAAGTTTGGTCCAGCTGCTAATGTAAATATAGATGACGTAGTCGTTGTAGAGAAAGGCGCAAGACCTTCATTTAGAGAACTTGCTGAACAAAACTTAGATGAAGTTTCTACATTAGTGTTTGATGTGCCTGGTAACAAAATACGAGGTAAAGCAACTCTTACAGACGCAGAGGCTAAATCATTACAAAGATTATTTGTAGATCCTAATAATGTTAGACAACTCATAAGAACAATGCCACCTTATAACGTGGCTGGTAGTGAAACAGTTATAAGCGAGCAAGGTGAAAGTATAGATGTTTCAAGAGATATTAAAGGTAAATCTATAGGTTTATCAAATAAATTTATTAAAAAATATTATCAACCTGTTAAAAGAGCTATACCGGGCATATCAAATAAAAGTGGTAGAAGTTTAGGTCTTACAACTCAAGGGCAGGTGTACGAATTAAAACCAGAGTACACAGGTAGAGTTACAAACGAAATGATAAAGCAGGTACAAGATGATGTAGGTGTTACTGAAAGCGGTGTGCCAAATCAAAAAATATCTGCAGAAAATAGAAGTAAGTACGGTACTACACTAACTGGCTTTGCTAAAATGTATTTAGCTAACGCTATTAACGCGGCTGGTAGAGGTAAACAAACCACTAAACAAGAAAAAGCAGATACTGGTGCTGGTAAAGCTAAAACAGCTGCATCGAAACCAATGCCTAAAAAACCTAGTCCAGAGTTACAAGAAAAACTTGATGCAGTATCACGAGCAGTTGATATTAACGAGGCAGCAAAACTTGCTGGCATAAAAGGTAAAGTAACTATTAATGACGACAACAGAGAGCAGAAGCAAACTGAAATGGAACAAGCTGTTATTAACGCTAAAATTCCTAGCTCTATGTTTGAACAATCTAGGTTTGGAAATTTTGGTACTGCATATGAACCAGGTAGAATAGTAGACGGTAAGTTTGTAAAAGATAGTAAAAGTAAAGAAAAATATTTTATATTAACAAAACCTATAAATGGTAAACTTTATTTAAAAAGACCTACAACCTCAACAGAAAGAAAAAAGTTATATACAAAATATCCTGGTTATTTTAAAGCAGGTAGAAACGCTTTGTATTACAATAATCAAGATCCTGCTTACCAAGCTGCATTAGCTTTAGCTAGAAAAAATGATAATCTATATGACGTTAAAGCAGCTCAAAGAGTTACTGTAAATAAAGCTTTTACAGAAAAAGGTCAAGAGCAAGGTCAAGTTAATATGGATGCTTTGGAGTTTATGGCTAATAGACTTACCGAAGCTGTAGCTAATAACGAAATGCCTGTAGAAATAGCAGCTCTGTTTGTAGCTTCAGGATATCAATCCAGCAATGGTATTGTAAAAATTGCAGCGCCATTTAGATACAAGTCTAAAGTAATGAAGTATGGTACGGCACGTAATCAAAGTCAAGGTGCAAAATTTAGAGAAGAACATAATCCACCAGCATCTGTTATAGGCGCAAACTTGATTTATGGTATAGCTAATAACAATATGGGCGTTATATTCCCTGCTATTAGAAAAAACTATTACCAAACACAACTTTCAAAAGCTGATGATCAAAAAATTGACGAAGCTGATTTGGATAAGGTAATGCCTGTTGGCCATAGCAT
>WTJO01000001.1:5496-10332 GCA_011524805.1 Alphaproteobacteria bacterium | reverse complement strand
ATGGCCAACATCCCAGATCAGCCTGTCTTTTGGCGTATCAAAAATATAATGAAGTGCAACGGTTAGCTCAACAACGCCAAGACCGGCGCCAAGATGACCGCCTGTCTTGGATACCGCGCCAATCACATCAGCGCGCAATTCGGCACATAGTTGCGGCAACAGCGATTTATCCAGCTTGCGCAAATCCGAAATAGTATCAATTTTATCCAGTAAAGGTGTGTTATCTGCTGTCACAGCCACTTCCCCCAATCCATATGCGGCACCTGTCTTCCAACATAGTGCCAGCCCAGTCCCACCTAGTTAGCATATAAACACAACGCTGTTAATGCAGAACTCGCCTGCATCTATATCTGTTTACGTCAAAAACAGGCAATGAGATTAATATGAACGATTCACTGCAAATCTGGCCAGCGCAACCAGATCATCTGCGGCAGATCCGAACCGGCTCAGCGCCTGTTCGGCATCTTGTGCAAGCTGCACGGTTATCTGCTGTGCCTCTTCCAGCCCAAGCAGGCTTACCAGACTAGCCTTATTCTGTTCTGCATCTCTGCCTGCGGGCTTGCCAAGCTGTTCGGCATCCGAGAGTGCATCCAGCAAATCATCTGCTATCTGGAAAGCATAGCCCAGCTTGTCAGCATAGCTGGCCAGCGCGGCAAGCATCTCATCTGTCGCGCCCTGCGCCTGCGCGCCCATCAGCACAGAGGCACTGATTAATGCGCCTGTTTTCAAATCCTGCATCTGGCGAATTTCTGCTACATCCAGCACCTTGTCCTCAGCCTGCAAATCAAGCATCTGCCCACCAGCCATCCCTGCCACCCCTGATGCTCTGGCCAGCGTGGCGACAAGTGCTATTTTAACATCGTCAGCTATTGCCAGCTCATCTGACGCCAGAATTGAAAATGCCTGTGTCTGAAGTGCATCACCTGCCAGAATCGCCGTGGCTTCATCAAACGCAATATGGGTTGCCGGCTTGCCACGACGCAATTCTGCATCATCCATGGCAGGCAAATCATCATGAATTAGCGAATAGGCATGAAGCAATTCTACCGCGCCGGCAATAGACAGCAGATTATCCATCCGCACATCAGAGCCGGTTATCTGTGCTACACATCGCCCCGCCGAGATAACCAGACAGCCCCGCAGGCGTTTTCCGCCATTTAACGCAGCATAGGCCATTGCCTCAAGCAGCCGGTTTGCCGCGACATCTTCTGAGGCAAAATGGCGCTCAAGCCACGTGCTGACAAGCTCAGCATCGGAAAATAGAGAGTCTGACATATCTAGCTATTGGTACTATCAAAAGCTTCAGCCGCGACCGCGCCCTCTGTCTCGGAGAGCTTGATCTGTTCCACCTTCAGCTGGGCTTCTTCCAGCCTTTTCTGGCATTGCTGCTTCAGCTCGGTACCACGCGCATAGGCAGCGATTGCATCATCTAGCGAAATATCACCAGATTCCAGCTTATTAACAATCGCCTCCAGCTCGGCAAGTGCCTCTTCAAAACTGGGCAGTGTGGCGGCATCTGTATCTGGCTGGCTATCTGTCACGGTTTTGGCTTTCTGTGCATGTAGTCAGAATCACTATTCTGGACGCGATTATTTTTCATTAATTGTCTGGGCAATTGATTTTATCATATCCGCGATACGTTTGCGCACGCGCGGCCGTTCAATCGAATAATAGGTGCGAACCAGCTCAAGTGTTTCACGCCGTGCCATAGGATCACGCACTTCCTGCTCTTCAACATTAACATCAGAGCCTCTGCTCATCCGTCTAGGAGAGGCTTTCATGGTGTCATCAGTCATATCTTCGAAGAAATAGCTGATTTTGACATCCAAAATCTGGCTAATATCCCACAGACGGGAGGCGCTTACACGATTTGCGCCTCTTTCATATTTCTGCACCTGCTGAAAGGTCAGCTCTAGCGCTCCGCCAAGCTGTTCCTGTGACATGCCTAGCAAGGTACGCCTCAGGCGAATACGCTTCCCAACATGCACATCAACTGCGTTGTTATTGGTTATTCTGAAATTTTTATCATCAGACTTTATCGCCATAATGCTCCCCAACATGCCCCAAAATACACTATACTAAAAGTTGTAAACAAATATTACCTGAAAATCAGTTTCTTTCAATATTAAATTTTTCACTAAATTAGATTTATCTTAAAAGGTAGTCATCTACGCTATCCGATCCAGCATTCTGTTCACTGAACGGATAAGCTGGGCTGAAATGCCTGTCTCAAAGGCAGAATGGCCGGCATTATCTATCAGATGCAGACTGGCATGCTGCCCCCATAATCTTGCCAGATCAAATGCAGAATGTGGTGGACAGATAACATCATGCCGCCCCTGAATAATTTCAGCAGGCAGATGAGAGATGGTGGATATGTTATCTCGCAGGTAATTTTCGGCCAGAAAACAGTCTGACATGAAATAATGTGCCTCTATCAGTGCAAGCGATAGTGCGCCATTGCCTGCATTGCGATGTTCTGCCGCCAATGTTGCACATGAATTTTCATAAGATGACCATGCCTGTGCTGCGCCCATTGCCACTGTATGGCTGGGGCTGGTTAGCTGGTGATGATAGGCCGCCAGTAAATCGTCTCTCTGGCCTTCTGGCAGATAGGAGACAAACCGCTCATGTGCTTCGGGATAAAACCGCCCCATATCATATAAAAACCAGTTTACCTCTGCTGCGGTGCCAAGAAATATTCCACGCAAGACAAAGCCCAGACAGTGCTCTGGATGTGCAATCCCATAGCATAGCGCCAATGTACTGCCCCATGAGCCGCCAAAAACCAGCATTTTATCTATATTGAGATGTTCTCTGAGCGCCTCGATATCAGAGACCAGATCCTGAGTGGTGTTATTCTTGATGCTGGCATAGGGCTCAGACTTACCTGACCCGCGCTGATCCATGAAAATGGCATGAAATTTACGAGGGTCAAACAGCTGCCGATGCACAGGCGCACAGCCTGCCCCCGGCCCGCCATGAAGAAAGAAGACAGGCACACCGTTTGGATTACCAGACTGTTCATAATAAATAGAGTGGCCATCACGCTTCAGATAGCCTTTGGAAAATGCAGAAAGGGGTGCATAAAGCCCATTTTGCTGATCATACGCAGGAGACATGATGCACCTTACAACTGACTATCAATAAAACCTCTGGAGAATAGTCTAGTCGAAGTCCGATATTAAATCCATTGGCAGTATTGTCTGCGATTCAATACTTTTCTTCAGCTTCTTCATTGCTCTGGATTCAAGCTGCCTCACACGCTCTTTGCTCACACCAAGCACGCCGCCAAGCTGTTCAAGCGTGGCGCCTTCTTCCTGAAGGCGGCGTTTCATGATAATCAGCCGTTCCCGTGATGATAGTTCAGTCAGCGCCTCATTTAGCCATTTTGACAATACCGCACTATCATGCATATCCATGGTAGCCTGTTCAGGTGTCGGGCGCGTATCTGCAATAAAATCCTGGGCTTCGCTTTCGGATTCAACAGCAATTGGCGCATTCAGTGACGAATCAGCCCCTGAAAGCCGCTGTTCCATGGTCACAACATCGCTGACATTCACCCCGATAGTTTCCGCGATTTTCTGCCTGCCAGCTTCGGATAGCGGACCGCCTTCTGCCTCGCCAATTCTTGCTCTCAGCCGCTTTAACTTGAAGAAGAGTGATTTATGCGCGGCTGTCGTCCCTGTTCTGACAATAGACCAGTTACGTAGAATATGATCCTGAATAGAGGCACGTATCCACCATGCGGCGTAGGTTGAAAACCGGAAGCCCCTGTCCGGGTCAAAGCGCTTTGCGGCCTGCATCAGACCGATATTGCCTTCCTGGATAAGATCACCTGTGGGCAGACCATAGTGACGGTATTTGGATGCAGCGCTTACCACCAGTCTGGCATAGGCTGTCACCAGCTCGTGCATAGCGGCTGTATCGTCATTATCGCGCCATCTGACCGCAAGCTCAAACTCGGCCTCACGTTCCAGAAGCGGGGTCTGCATCGTTTTCATGATGTAGCGGTTATCCGCTGCGATATTCGGCGTTGTGTCTGCCTGTGCCATGATAGAATCTATCCTTTCCGTAAAATCTTTACGGAAACGAAAAACCGGCAGATCATCTGATCTGCCGGATAGATTACGTCATTTCACCAGATGGAAAGACATGCCAGATATTAGCGTCTAGGCCGCATCCATCATATCTTCAAGCCTGACCGCGGCTGTTTCCTGATCAATTTCCTCAATCGCCGCAAATTCACGTGCCAGACGTTCTAGTGCCGCCTGATACATTTGCCGCTCGGAATAGGATTGTTCAACTTGCGGGTCACGTTTGCGCAAATCACGGACAACTTCTGCAATATGCACAGGATCACCTGATTTGATTTTTGCTTCATATTCCTGAGCGCGGCGTGACCACATTGTTCGCTTGACCTTGGCCTTGCCTTTCAGGGTAAGAATAGCATCATCCATATGTTTGCGTGATGACAGGGTCCTAAGCCCCAATGTCTTTGCCTTTTCAAGCGGCACACGCAAGGTCATCCGATCCTGTTCGAACCGAATCACCATCAAGGTAGCTTCAATCCCGGCTACTTCGGTAGTTTCGGTTCCGATAATTTTACCGACACCATGGGTTGGATATACGACAAAATCGCCATCCTGATATGTGAATTCTTGTTTTTTTGCCATCATTTTACCGATACATCGCTCGCGCCTAGCTGGAGGACAGGGTGACGGGGTGTATCTCTATATATTCAGTGGGTGCAAGGGCTTCGTTGACCAACGAAACATTCTCTCGTCCTCTAGGGCTATATTATACCATAAATCCCTAAAAAGTTCAAATCTGCAC
>WTJO01000001.1:0-5396 GCA_011524805.1 Alphaproteobacteria bacterium | reverse complement strand
CCTTCACCTGCATTTCTGGTAAAGAATTTTTCGAACTTTCCGGCCTCATCACGCTTGGCATCCGCCTCTGGTAGCGGGTCACGGCGCTGGGTAATATTTGGCCATAATTCTGATAATTCCCTGTTTAATTCAACCCATGCATCGGCACCGGCCTCTGTATCAGGCAATATTGCTTCTGGCGGGCATTCAGGCTCGCATACACCACAATCAATACATTCATCAGGGTGGATAGCCAGCATATTTTCGCCTTCATAGAAACAGTCGACAGGACATACTTCTACACAGTCAGTATATTTGCACATAATGCATTTATCATTCACGATATAGGTCATCAGCTATCCGAAACAGGAAAATCTTGCGGGGTGTTCCGCCCTTATCTAGTCTGGCTGTCAAAAATAATCAAGTAGCAGGTGACGCATCAAGGCGCTTTTTCGCTGCTTTCGCTGCCAGCCCTGAATCAACATCAGAAACAAACAGCAATCCTGCCAGCCGCCGCATAAGCTGGCTTTCCAGCGTATCAACCCTGTCATCTGCCAGCACTGTCATCCAGACCAGCTCTAGCACCCCTATCCGTTCTTCATAATCGGACTGCTCACGCAGACGGCGGATCAGGCCATGTAATTCGATACGCTCATCTGCATGGGTTTCTGCCTCGGCAAGCAGTGCCGTCATCTGCGTATCATCTAGCTCGAACTGGCTGGCAACAGAAGAGATAATCAGCGCAAGTTCATCTTTACTTGCCTCGCCGTCAATCTGCGCCGCCTCAAGCATCAATGCTGTTACAAGATAGGCCAGCTCATGCTCGTCTGAGACAAGCGCGCTCTGTTTTTCCTGTTCTGTTGTTAACCAATTTTTTATATGTGCCAGCATTTTGCTGTCCTCCTGATCTGGTTACAGCCCCTCTTTAAGTGCTTCTGTCTTGCGTCTATCGCGTTTTGTTGGCCGGCCCGCCCCTGAATTACGTGTCTCAAAGGTGCCCGCCGAGAGCGATGCGCCATCCTGTTTCTGGCGCGGTTCTATGGGCGCCATATCCTCATATAGCAGAGCAGCTTCGGGGGCAGGTCCTCTGCGTGTTGCCAGCGCCAGCACCTTGATAACACGAATATGCGGGCCTTGCGCAAAGGTATAGACATGACCTATCTGCACAGCACGGTGTGGCTTATTTACAAGCGCGCCGTCAATCCGCAATTTGCCAGATGAAATCATTTTTGAAGCCGCAGAGCGTGTTTTGAAAAAGCGGGCATACCACAGCCATTTATCAAGCCTCAAACTGTCAAGATTTTGTTCCATCTACACGCCATAGGGTCGATTATTTCTTTAAGGCAGCAAGGACGGCAAAGGGCGAATTTGGGTCTATTTCTTTTGGCTTGCGCGATGGTGCAGAGGCTGTGCCGCCCCCACGGCGTGACTGTCCGCCCTTGGCATTATGCTGCTTATGCCGCGCAGCTCCCTGTTTCTTGCCAGCCGGCCTGTTCTGTTGCGATTTTTGACGCTTTGGCCGCTGAAATAGCTGTATCGCCGGCTTTTCAGGGTCTTCTGATGCCTGTTCACCTGCTGAAATAAAGCCCAGATCAGTTATCATCCTGCCCATCTCGTCACGCCCGACACCGGCAAGCGACATCATATCGTCACTCACGGCAAAACTGCCAGACCGCGCCGCCGCACGTACCAGTGCCGAAACACGTTCGATCATATCTACCCGCATGATTTTAGAGCCAATGGGCTGGAAGCCGGCCACTCGCCAATAGGCGGTACTGGCATCATCAGGGTTATCAAAGCTGACCCTGCCTTCTGGTGGCAGGCCGCTTTCAGGCCATTCATTGTGAAACAGGCTGAATAATAACAGCTTTAGCTTAATCGGCGCAGGTTTTAGCATGTCGGGCATGAACAGATTTTCAACGCCCATCCGGATGCCCATCCGCGCTAGAAGCGGCTTGTCTGTCTCTGCAAGCGTCTTCATCTGGTCTGCCAGCTGTTGCCGTGAGACTGTGCCAAGCCCCTCATATAGCTGGAACAGAATACCTTTGGCCGCACCTGACAACTCTGCTGGTTCTGCTCTTTCAACGTTTTCTGCTGTTTGTGTTTTCGCGTCTGCCGGTTCTGCTGGCTGGTCTGAGCCAGCCTCTGCCCCCGCCTGTGTTTCTGAATCAGCTGCTGTATCAGTTGGCGCGTCAGGACGCACAAGCAGACTTTCCGGTGCATTAAGGCAAGATAGCTTTGGCAGTACCTCCTGCACATGTTCTGTTACAAACTGGACAAGCCGGCTGGCAATGCGGGTTTTCTGATCATCGCTTAGCAGATCGCTGTCGATAAGCTGGACAGAGGGCTGATATAATATCTCCGAGCCGCGCAATCTGGCAATTTCGGCACCACGCCAGCTTACCACGCCCTTATTATCCAGGCTGAAAGCAGGCGTAGCAGAAATAACCAGCGCAGCTACTCTGCGTTCAATTTCATCTGGCAGGCCTTTGCGTGCGGCGGATAAAATCATCGCGCGTTCATCGCTATCGCCAACCCCTGCATTCAGGCTGGGCACAAAGGTAAAGCCTGTTAATGTGCCAACCTCTTCGCCTTCTACCAGCACGGTTCCGTCAAGTCTTACTGCGGCCATCAAATTCGCCGACTCCTTCAGTCTTCGTGATAGATGTGCTGCCCGCCTGTCGACAAATCTCTGTGTCAGTCTGGTGTGCAATTCATCTGATAATCTATCTTCTATAGATTTTGCCAGCGCTTGCCAATCCTGTTTTGCTTCCAGCCATCCGGACTTGTGGGTAATATAGGTCCATGTGCGAATATGCGAGATGCGCGCCATCAGCGTATCAATATCCCCGTCCAGCCTGTCCAGATGATTAATCTGGGCAGTAACCCAGCTTGTATCTAGCTGGCCGTTGCGTGCCAGATCATCAAAAATACGCGCCAGCATCACCACATGGCTGTCTGTCATGATGTTGCGGAAATCGGGGATCTGGGCAACATCCCATAACAGCCTTATCCGCCCCGGATTGTCTGCCAGCGCCTTGACCTCGTCTCGTTCTGCCAGTGATGCCAGCGTGACATGATCTACCGCATCTGTCTTGCGCAACAGAAACGGATAGGGCGCTCTCGCATCAAGCGAGGCCAGCAAGCCGCGAATAGAGGTAAAATCAAGTTTGCGGTTGCGCCAGTAAATAGCCGTGACAGCCGGAAAGCTATGGGCCTCAATCTGGTCGATAATTTCCTGCTCAAAGGGCGAACATTCCTCTGTCACGCCAAAGGTGCCATCTGTCATATGCCTGCCGGCACGACCGGCAATCTGGGCAATTTCAGAGGCCGCCAGATGGCGCATGCTTTGCCCGTCAAATTTGGTGTCTTCTGCCAGTGCAACATGCGAGATATCCATATTCAACCCCATGCCTATTGCATCTGTGGCTATCATGAAATCAACATTGCCATTCTGGTAAAGTTCAACCTGTGCATTGCGGGTACGCGGGCTAAGCGCACCCATCACAATCGTCGCCCCGCCACGTTGCCGCCTGACAAGCTCTGCCAGCCGGTACACATTGGCAGCCGAGAAGGTCACAATCGCAGAACGGCGTTGCAGGCGCGTCACCTTTTTCTGGCCAGCATAGCTTAGCCGCGAGAAGCGATCACGCCTGACATACTCGGCAGAACCAAACAGCTTTGCCAGCAAAGGCCGCATGGTCTCAGCGCCCAGAAACATGGTCTCACGCCGCCCGCGGGCATGCAGCAGACGGTCTGTAAATACATGGCCTCGCTCTTTATCGGCGGCCAGCTGAATCTCGTCAATCACCATGCAGTCAACATCACGTTCAAGCGGCATCGCCTCGACCGTGCAACAGAAATAGCGCGCATTGGCAGGGATGATTTTTTCCTCGCCTGTTATCAGCGCTACTTGCGAAGCGCCAATGCGGGCGACAATCTTGTCATAATTTTCTCGTGCCAGCAGGCGAAGCGGAAAGCCTATCATGCCGGAGGCATGGCCAAGCATCCTGTCCACCGCATAGAAGGTCTTGCCGGTATTGGTCGGCCCCAGCACACATTTAATGGTTTCATCTAACATCGCGCTGATACCGAAAATGACCTGTGAAATAGACCTGCCCAGAAATATGGCCATCGGGCGGCACAGCGCCCCCTGACCCCGTTTGAATAGCTCAACACTATCGAATATTTGACACAGCGATGCAAGCGCTGTTTTCCGCCGGCACACAAGAAGAGGAAGAGGCGGATTTTTTCAGCCTATTAACAATTTTTTAAGAAGCGCTGTGCTAGCCTTCTGGATCATCCCCTAAACCAGCAAAAGCAGGCGAAGTTTCCAGCACTAACAGCCAGCTCGCACGCCTATTATCTGCCATTGAGCGGCTATTAGGCCGCCAGTCACAAGACTGACGCGCCTATCATGTATTCACATAGCCTAAAAATGCGCGGGTCAGAGGCCTAAAAATGTGCAGCCTAAAAATGTGCAGATTGTGTGGTTGCCGGCCGTTGCAGAGGCGGGGCAAATTTGGTCAGGTCGATGCCATCTACCGCGCCTTTATATTCTTCAATGGTCGGGGTTCTACCCAGTATTGCAGATAGCACCACCACCGGCGTTGAGGCCAGCAGGGACTCGCCCTTTTTCGTGTCTGAATCTTCTACCACACGGCCTTTGAACAGGCGGGTCGAGGTCGCCATCACCGTATCACCTTTGGCGGCCTTTTCCTGATTGCCCATGCACAGATTACAGCCCGGGCGTTCCAGATACAGGATATTTTCATATTCTGTCCGCGAGGTGTTTTTGGGCGCGCTATCATCAAATTCAAAGCCTGAATATTTCTGCAAAATTGCCCAATCACCCTCTGCCTTCAGCTCGTCAATAATATTATAGGTTGGCGCGGCCACCACCAGCGGCGCCTTGAACTCTACCTTGCCTTGTGTCTGCTCAAGGTTGCGCAACATCTGGGCAACAATTTTGACATCGCCCTTATGCACCATGCATGAACCCACAAAGCCAAGATCAACCTTTTTCTCGGCCATATAGAACGAGATAGGCCGGATAGTGTCATGTGTATAGCGCTTTGATATATCGGCATTATTTACATCAGGGTCAGCAATCATCGGCTCGTTAATCTGGTCAAGGTCAATCACCACCTCGGCAAAATATTGCGCTGTATCATCAGGATGCAGAGCCGGCTTTTCACCAGAGGTAATTTCGGTAATGCGGCGGTTGGCAATCTCTATCAGACCGGCAAGCATGGCATTGTCATTATCCATGCCTTTGTCAATCATGGTCTGGATGCGCGATTTGGCAATTTCCAGCGATTCAATCAGGGTCGCATCTTCGGAGATACAGATAGAGGCTTTTGCCTTCATCTCGGCTGTCCAGTCGGTAAAGGTAAAGGCCTGATCAGCCAGCAGCG
>WTJO01000072.1 GCA_011524805.1 Alphaproteobacteria bacterium | reverse complement strand
AAATATGGTAAAAAGAAGGAGGTGTAAGTATGGCAAAACGACCTGGTTTGTATGCCAACATTCACGCGAAGCGTAAGCGAATTAAGGAAGGTAGTGGGGAAAAGATGCGCAAGCCCGGCGAAGCTGGTGCGCCTACTGCCAAGGCTTTCAAGCAGTCAGCAAAGACTAGCTTGCGTAACAAGATGAAAAAGAAGTACGGCAAGAAGCGACAGTACGCATGAAACATTTAGATGAAGTGCGCTTGATGACTGCCATCATTCGTGATGAAGGTGCGGTTATTGAAAATGGTTTGCATAAGATGTACAAGGATCATCTGGGTTACTGGACAATAGGTTATGGTAAACTTGTTGACCCAGAAGCAGGGGGTGGATTGACAGAACATGAAGCACAGTTCTTGTTGAAGAATACCTTGTCAGATATGTGGGATGAACTACAGTCGAGCTTGCCTTGGATAGTAGAAAAGCATGAAGAAGTACAAGAAGCATTGCTTAACATGTGTTACAATCTGGGGATCACAAGGCTACTAAAGTTCAAGAAGATGCTTGCTGCCATTGAAGCAGACAATCCAGATGAAGCGTATGCCCAAGCACTAGATAGCAAATGGGCACGCCAAGTTGGTCAGCGTGCCCAAAGGATTGCAGATATTTTTAAGGCAGAACTCTAAGACTTATCTAATAGTCCTGCATTAACCAAGTGTTCGCACATGTACTTGGCATAGTCTATAAAGACACCCTTGCCTTCAAAGGTGAAGGTGTCCTTGCCTTGTTGTAGTGCATCAACATAAGCATCCCTAAATGCTTCTGCCTTTTCTTTTGTAAAGGTAATCCCTTCTTCCATACTCATAGCAGTTCCAATCCCCTTGGCATGTGTGGGTTCTTTCTGATATGCCCACGCTGTTCTATTCTATCCAAGGTATCTTTGATTGTAGAAGATGCTGCCACCTTTGTAATGACCTGCCTTCCTTCTATCTTTCCATCTGCTATTTCCCTATGGCTTGGGAAGATTCCATACTCATTGTAGTATAGCTGCAAAAAACCAAGCACATCTTTCTGCCTTGGTGTAAGACCTGCCTTACTCATTGCCTGTCTCCTTTAGTTCTACACCAAGCTTTTTGTTTAGCTTTAACCTATGGTCAATAAGCTCATTGCCTTCTGGTGAAGATGACAATAGTTGTGCATTTGCATCTTCTAGTTCACGCAACTTAGTCATCTTAGATCTGGCATCAATGGTTGTTGCCTTCATGACAGAATCCATTAGTGCTTTGTATCTGTCAGAAAACTCTTGTGTTGTGCCATAAGATTCTGGTTCACACCTTGGAATGTTAAGTGTGTATGAACCTAAAGGCGATGCTTCTGTTTCGCTCTGCCCTTGTTCAGTAGGTGACACCACTACTTCACCTTCACCTAACTGCTCTGCATCATTAGTGGGCGTTTCAGCTTCACCAACAGCTTCCAAAATTTCTTGGCTAGTTACTGCCCCATCGCCTATGTTCACCACCTTGTCAACCTTTGTGTGGCTTTGCTTTTCTTCTGGTGGTGTATCCCACCCTTCTTCTGTGGTGATCATTCCTTTCATTGCATCTGGAAAGCCATCACGCAAAGCAAATCCACGTGCCCGCATCTGCAACATGCGGTTAGGGTAGCTTGTCCATGGCCCTTTCCTTCCCCACAGACCTGCCTTCTTTGCCATGTCTATAGAAAATTCACGCCTGGTTTCTTGCACTTCACCATTGGATAGTTTCCTTTTGACAATGCACACTGCGGTTTCACCTTCAAAGTGTTCATCAATACCAAGGAACAATGGATGTGCTGCCACTAGTGCAAGGGCAGAATCACCCCAGACTGTTGCCCTTCCATTGATGACAGATATATTTTGCAAGGCTTGCATTGGAGCAAGACCTATTTCACTACCCCATTGCACAGCCACTACAATATTGTTTGGCTTGCCTTGGTAGTCATTGGGCACAAGACCAGACTTGGACATTGCATCTGCAAATTCCATAAGTTCTGACATTGATTTGGGATCTATGATTGCTGTTCCCATTAGTCCTTCCTTTCTTTTATTTTAAATGTCTGTGATTGTTGTGTTTCACCTGTGTCCACCATCTTCTTCTTTGGCTTGGTCACAAGTTCAGACACAATTTCGTAGGCTTCTGTCTTGCCATGTGTGATGCCCAGACTTTCCATCACACCTACGATTTCTGCTTGCACTTCCTTGCTTTGCTTTGACAAGGCATTGGCTTCTGCACGTAGCTGCACAAGGTTGTCACACAATGCATCCAGATCTTTGTTAGTTTTGTTCAGATGTTCTGTCAGATCTGCAAAGTCTGGTGATGATTCTTCTTCTAGGTCTGGATAGTTTTCACCTTGTTCTATCCGCACCCAGAATTCATCAACAAGTTCCACAATTTTTTCTGCCAGTCCTTCATCATACATGACAGGATACATGTGCAACTTGCCATCTTGTGCAAGCACAGAAACTATTGTTTGTCGCAAGCCACTACATAACAT
>WTJO01000083.1 GCA_011524805.1 Alphaproteobacteria bacterium | reverse complement strand
GTATATTGGATTTGCACTGTCTTTGATAGTGCTGGCCTCTGGTGCGCATTTGCTGGGACTTCTGGTGGAAAGATGGCTATTCTTTGCCGAAGCTGAACATGTGGTCGGTTTTTATTACGGCCATCAATAGTCTGCGCTGTTATCCAAATCTTAATATAGTTATTGTCCCTCTAATGAATGATTAGGGGTACAGCCATGTATATCAGAACAGGGGTTGGGGGATGACCCCCACGCCAAAAAGACGCAGGAAATGGACGGTTTTCGGCTATCTTCTGCTTGGGCTGATAGCCTGTTATCTTCTGTTATGGATATTTGCCCGCAGTGAAGCGGTTGCCATCCTGTATATTTTCTTGATTATCGGCGTCTATATACAGATTTTGCTGGAAGCACTAATTATGTTTGTACTTCCAGCGTCATGATAAAGAGCCAGCCTAGAGATGCTGGTCCAGCGTCTTTCTGAACGTATCGATAATTTCATCAATATGCTGTCTTTCAGCCACAAATGCAGGTGCCAGAATAGCATTATCGCCAGTGAATTTCACATGCAGGCCATTCCAGAACATGTCTTTCTGAAGCTGTGTGCCTCTGCGGCCAGCAACACCATCATGCTTGATCTCGACCCCTGCCATCATCCCATAGCCTCTCAAATCGCCGACTAGCTCGTGATCTTTTAGCGACCAGACAGCATCAAGGAAATATTCCGACATATCGGCGGCACGGTCAAACAGACCTTCTTCCTGATAGATTTTCTGGGTGGCGATGCCTGCCGCACAAGCCGCAGGGTGCGCGGAATAGGTATAGCCATGGAAAAATTCAATCGCATTTTCAGGTGATGCGTTGGTTACTGTCTCATAGATATTATCTTTGACAGCTACAGCGCCCATCGGGATAGCGCCATTGGTAAGTGCTTTTGCCATGGTGATGATATCTGGGGTTACATCAAATGTTTCTGATGCGAACGGCTTGCCTGTTCTGCCAAAGCCTGTAATCACCTCGTCAAATACCAGCAGAATATTATGCTCATCACATATCTCGCGTAGACGCTTCAGATAGCCAATAGGCGGCACAATCGTGCCTGTAGACCCTGCGATTGGCTCAACAAACACTGCTGCGATGGTAGACCCGCCATAGGGCTCGCAAATACGCACCAGATCTTCCGCCAGCTCTGCACCTGTTTCCGGCTGACCTTTTGAGAATGCCTGTTCAGGTGTCATGGTATGCCGCATGGTCACGATATTTGGCAATGTGACAGGGAAGGTTTCTCTGTTCTTTACCATACCTGCCAGCGATACACCGCCCATATTTACGCCGTGATAGGCGCGCTCTCTGCTGACAAAACGCAGACGCTGGCTCTCGCCATTGGCTCTATGATAGGCCATTACGATTTTCATCGCTGTTTCAACTGATTCAGAGCCTGAATTGACGAAAAATACATGGTTCATAGGTTCTGGCAACAGGCGGGATACACGCTCTGCAAGTTCAAACGAACCCGGATGACCAAGCTGGAAATGCGGCGTGTAATCATTCTCAAGCATCTGTTTATAGACTGCTTCGGCAATCTCTCGCCGGCCATGACCGGCAGGTGTGCAAAACAGGCCTGATGAGCCATCTATCAGCTTTCCGCCTTTATAGTCCCAGCAATACATACCATCTGATTTTACGACCAGACGTGGATTAGCTTTGAAATCTCTATTCGCCGAAAAGGGCATCCAGTGATTTTCAAGAGAATTGACGTCAAATGGCATAATAACCTCCCGCACAAAAATTATGGCATGCTAAGCGCATCCCCCGTTATAGCCAGAAATTGTCTTATTTTGATAGTGAATGTCAATCACAATTCCGCAGGTTGCAAACAGTTCGCCGGAAATCGTCAGATACATATTAATTTCTGTCGTTTTTTGCCTATTAAAGACTGGCTATTGGCCTGATCTTTTGGCAGGGCAAAAAGCCACCTTTACGAACATGTTTGTTATGTGTATTGACTGCACAGGATGTTTTCACAAAGCCGTGAAATTATGCTTCTAGATTGCCGGATTTTCTTTGATCTTTCGGTGATTTTTTCAGTATAAGAGGAACATGAATTTCAGATAATGTTTGCGTACCGATTTTCTTACAGGGGATAGATTATTATGAAAATGACAACAGAAGAAGCCTTCATCAAAGTGCTTCAGCGCCATGGGATAGAACACGCCTTTGGGATCATCGGCTCTGCGATGATGCCTATTTCCGATTTATTCCCGGAAGCTGGCATTACCTTCTGGGATGCCGCGCATGAATGTAACGCAGGTATGATGGCAGATGGCTATACACGCGCCTCAGGCAAATTATGTATGATGGTCGCCCAGAACGGTCCGGGCATCACCAATTTCGTGACACCTGTGAAAACAGCCTATTGGAATCATACACCGCTATTGCTGGTCACACCGCAGGCAGAAAACAAAACAATCGGGCAGGGGGGTTTTCAGTAAGTTGAACAGATGGCGCTATTCAAACATATGGTTGCCTATCAGGAAGAAGTACGTGATCCGT
>WTJO01000274.1 GCA_011524805.1 Alphaproteobacteria bacterium | reverse complement strand
GGAGAGGATATGCTGGGGGCGGCTATTGGCGGGGCAGCAAAAAATGTAGTGGCAATTGCTGCCGGCATTGTTTCCGGCCTTGGATTTGGTGATAATGCACGCGCTGCGCTGGTGACACGCGGGCTGGCCGAAATCGGCAGGCTGGCAACAGAGGCTGGCGCACAGCAAAAAACAATTTCAGGTCTGGCAGGGCTTGGCGATCTGATATTATCCTGTGCCAGCATCCATTCCCGCAATATGGCCTATGGCTTTGATATCGGGGCTGGCAGGCAACCTGATGGCAGGCTGTCAGAAGGCAGGCATGCGGTAGCGCATCTGGTGGCACGGGCGCGCTATCATAATATCGAGATGCCTATCGCCGAGGCGGTTGACAGCATTGTCAATCATGGCGCGTCACTGGCAGATACAATTAAACAGGTGCTGGCACGCAAGGCATCTACAGAATAGCACCGGCCGCATAAAACATACTTAAACGATAAGGAAACAGATATGGCATATTGGCTTTTCAAATCAGAACCAAATACATGGTCATGGGATGACCAGCTTGCAAAAGCAGATGCTGGCGAAGGCTGGGATGGCGTCAGAAACCATCAGGCCGGCAATAATATGAAAGCGATGGAAATTGGCGATTTAGGCTTTTTCTATCATTCTGTTTCTGAAAAACAGATTGTCGGAATTGTGGATGTAATCGAAAAATGGCATCTGGACCCGACCGACCCAAGCGGAAAATTCGGGATGGTGACAGTGCGGGCTGTCACCTCTGTGACCGCGCCTGTGACATTGGCACAGATAAAGTCAGAGCAAAGGCTGGCAGATTTTGCGCTGGTGCGGCAGTCGCGCCTGTCCGTGGTGCCTGTAACAGATGAAGAATGGGCATTATTGCTGTCTATGGCACAGACCAGCCTATAGCTATTCTGTCTGGTCTGCAGATGATCTTTTTATCAGATACAGATTGCGCAGATAGATAAATAGCCCCAGCCCCTGACCACAGATAATTACAGGGTCTTTGCGCCAGAGCGCATACAGCAGTAACACCGCTCCGCCGCCAATCGAAAAATACCAGAAGGCAAGCGGAATGACAGACCGCGCATGTTTCTCTGAGGTTAGCCACTGGATGATAAAGCGCATCGCAAACAGCCCCTGCCCAGCAAAGCCGATAATCACCATCAGCTGTTCTGGCCGGCTGGCAATAGAGTCTGGCAGGAACGGAAATATCGTGATCAGCCCTGAGCCAAGTGCCAGCACGGCAGTTGCGATAATAGATGATAGCCGGTCAAGCATGTGTTTTCTTCTTTACTGTGCGCCGTGTTTTTTTCTGTGGCTGTCTGGCCTGCTGTGTTTTGCCGGGCGCCTGTTGCATTGATATGTCTCCTGCACGGCTTCTGCGCCTCAGCAGCCAGATAACGCCAAACATATCTGCAATGCCGACCAGCAACCTGTCCAGATTACCATATTTTGAGCTGCCTGCCCCGCGTGGTCTATGGCCGACCGGCACGGCCAGCGCCTGACCGCCCTCGCCCACAATTAAGGACGGCATGAATCTGTGCATATGGTTGAAATAGGGCAGTTTGACAAATATTTCCCTATCTACAATTTTTAGTCCGCAGCCGCTATCAGGGTGGCTGTCATTCAGCAAATTCCGGCGCATCATCCGCGCAAATCCTGATGCCCGACGCCTGAACCAGCTATCTTTACGATTTACCCTTACGCCCCCTGCCATGCCCTGTGCCGGACGGATAGCCTGTAACGCCGCTTCCAGTGCCGGAAAATCAGCCGGTATATTCTGGCCATCGCCGTCAAGCACGGCAATAAGCGGTGCCTTTGAGATGCCTAGCCCTGAGCGCAGAGCAGCTGACTGGCCTGCACGCTGCTGGTGGGTAAGCACGATAAGCTGGGGGATATCTGCCAGTGCGGCGCGTAATTCTTCGCCCGTCTGGTCAGTGCTGGCATCATCAATATAGATAATCTCGAACGCTCTGCCGGCAAATACCTCGCAAATTTCGTCAATCAGAGGTCGGATATTTCCAGCCTCATTCATCACAGGCACCAGAACAGAAATTTCCGGATGTGCTTGTGTCGGAATGCCAGACATAAAAAAGACCTGTTAGTATCTGTTAGAAGAATAATTGTGCGATATCTTCTTCATAAACAGCAATACCCGCTTCGTCAATTGGCTGGCTGGTACAATATCAGCCTGATCGCCCTGCCTTTCGAGATATTAAATCCGTCTATCACATCCAGCTGTCTCAGCTTCAGCCCCAGCTGTTCTGTGATAGCGATGAATCTGTCCTTATGACGTGCTTCGATAACAGCCAGCCCGTCCTGTGCTTCTGCCATGAACAGCCCTGCTTCTGTGTCAGTGACAAATAAAATATCCTTGCCAAGATGAAAGGCGATAGAAGGTTCATGATAGCCGGCAAAGGCGACAGCTGAAGGCGGTGGGCTAATCGATTCTATCCTGTCTGCAAGCCGGCCTGAGACATGGATATTATCAAGTGCAGAGACCACACCGGCAATGGCAATGGTATTAAAGACAAGGCCTGTGATGGT
>WTJO01000117.1 GCA_011524805.1 Alphaproteobacteria bacterium | reverse complement strand
TTATAATAGTTAAAAACCGCCCGCCAGACAGAATTGAGGTTAAAATGACCGCGTTTTTTACCATGCCAGATGGCTCCAGACGCGCCTATCAGCGTCAGTTGCCAGCCGTTGACGATAGCAGACCCGGCATCTTGTTTCTGACTGGTCATGGCTCTGATATGCTTGGCACCAAGGCAGAATTACTGGCAGATTATGCATCACAGCACGGCCTTGGTTATCTGAGATTTGACTATTCGGGTCATGGCCAGTCTGATGGCGAACTGAATGAAGGCACCATAAGCCAGTGGGTTGATGACAGCATCAAGATGCTGGATGCACTCACTACAGGTCCGCAAATTCTGGTTGGCTCGTCACTTGGTGGCTGGGTGATGCTGCGTGTCAGTCAGGAGCGAAAAGACAGAGTTGCGGGGCTGGTCGGCATTGCCGCCGCACCTGATTTTACAGAACATCTTATCTGGCAGACACTAGATGATGCCCAACAGGCAAAGATGATATCAGATGGCTTTATCGCTGTTGATAACCCCTATTCAGAGGATGATGTGATTTATACTCATAAGCTGGTGGTGGACGGGCGGGATAATCTGGTACTGGGTAGCAAGATTGCGCTTGATGTGCCAGTGTTCCTGCATCAGGGCATGTGTGATGAAGAGGTGCCGTTCAACACTGCCTTTGATATTGCATCCTGTCTGGACAGCACACAGATACAGATTATTCTGGATAAGGGGGCTGGCCATCGCTATTCCGAGTCGGCACAGCTTGATGCGCTTATCGCATCACTGGATCAGATATATGGGTATTATCACCGGCAGGCACAGACAGGCTAGAAATCTATCACTGCATAATGGCGGGCCGGTGCCAGCCCGACAATTACATCGGCAAGAAGCGGTCTGAAGCTGGGACGGCTTTTCATCTTCATATACCATGTTTTGGCTTCTGGAAATTCATCCCATTTAATATCGCCAAAATAATCCAGCACAGAGATATGGGCGGCGGCGGCCAGATCGGCAAGGCTTATTTGGGTGCCTGCCAGCCACGCTTCCTGACCTGCCAGATAGTTGATATAATCCATATGGATATGGGCATTTGCGATTGAAAGCCGCAAATTCTGTGATGAAATCGTTTCATCTTTGTCGAAAAATTTGATCACACGTTCCTTGACCAGTGGCTCAGAGACTTCACGTGAGAATTTATCTTCAAACCAGTCAACCATCCGCCTGACTTCCACCCTGTCCACAGGCGTTTTTGGCATCAGATAACTTTCATCATATATATCTTCAATCCATTCACAGATAACCCGCGCACCGGGAATAAGGCCGCTCTGATTATCCTGAAATACAGGCAGGCTTCCTGCCGGATTAAGCGCCACAAGCTCGCCCGAACTATCCCATGGCACAATCGTATTCAAATTAAGCTCAATGCCGTATTCGGCCAGCAACAGACGGACATAGCGAGATGCAGGATGAAGCGGATAGTGATGCAATGTTGCCATATTAGAAATCCAGCCTGTTTTGCCCCACATAGGGGTGACAGAAATGTTTTACGCGGAAACAGGTAATTCTGGCAATAGTGCCAGTGGTCCCGGCGGCAATTTCACTTTCTGGTTCTGGGTAAGCGACATCATCTGCAGACGCTCCTGCTCAATCGGGCCTGGCCAGATGATAGCATTCTCAGGCACAGGGGCAAAGCCAAAGCGCGGATAATATTCTGGATCGCCAGATACAAATACCTGTTGCCACTGGCGTAGTTGCCGTGCACGGTCAATTCCTTTTGATACCAGCGCAGCGCCTACACCGCATCCCTGCCAGACAGGGTCGACAGCCAGAGGCCCAAGCAGCAATTGCGGCACGCTGGCCACCCTTATCTGCCAGAAGCGAAGCGAGCCAACCACCGTGCGGTCAAGCTCTGCAACAAAACATAAATCTTCAATTGCCTCTGTCAGACGCAAATTCCAGACAGACCTGTCAGTGCGCACACCGCCAAAGGTAGCAACCATCAGCTCGTCAATACGGCTGGCATCATCCACATCCTGATGTCTGATCACAGGGTGTATCTGTGGCCTGATATTCAATGATGATGGCGCCTGCCTCATGCTGACTGGCTCTCCGCATTTTCAGGCGCAACAGGATGTGCCAGCGTATTGATAATTTCCTTTGGTACAACCTGCTTGAAATGCCTCTTCTCGACATCCCAGTCAGTCAGAAGCTGCCTCGCAAGCGCTGAATCTGTTGCTTTCACATGCTCTGTTAGAATTGATTTCAAATGGTCCTGCCAGTAATCCTGAGATAGCGGCAGAATAAACAGCGTTTCTGGATTTGCCCTGTCTTCAAACTGGTTGTCCGGATCATAGATAAAGGCCATGCCGCCTGTCATACCGGCACCAAAATTATTGCCTGTAGCACCCAGAATAACGGCCTCTCCGCCTGTCATATATTCACAGCCATTAGACCCGCAGCCTTCGGTAACAACCAGCGCACCAGAATTTCTGACACATAGGCGTTCGCCTGCCTGACCATTGGCAAACAGCTTACCAGAGGTGGCGCCATATAGCACGGTATTGCCG
>WTJO01000114.1 GCA_011524805.1 Alphaproteobacteria bacterium | reverse complement strand
TTGGCGAGGCGATGGGCCCTGGCAGTCATGGCTCAACCTTTGGCGGCAATCCGCTTGCCATGGCAGCGGCAAATGCGGTGCTTGACGGGCTGGAAGCACCCGGATTTCTGGATGATGTGTGCCGGCGTGCGGAGATACTGGATGACGGGCTTAACCAGCTTCACAGCAGATTTCCAGATCATATAATCGAGACCAGAGGGCAGGGCTTTCTGCGTGGGTTGAAACTTAGCGACGCGCTGGTCGCCGCAGATGTGAATGGTGCGTTACGTGCGCATAATCTGTTATGTGTGCCGGCAGGTGAAAATGTACTGAGGCTGTTACCACCGCTTACCATCACCGAATCTGAAATCGACTTTGCCCTGAAGGCGATTCAAACCTATTTTGATACGCTATCCTCAGCCTGACCGGCTATTTTTGGTGAAAGCAGACAGTTATGAGACATTTTCTGGATTTACGCGATTTTGACCGTGACAGGCTGAATGCCATGCTGGAAACTGCCGCGCAGATGAAAGCTGGCGAGGTTAGCTCAATGCCGCTTGCCGGAAAATCCATCGGGATGATTTTTGAAAAACCGTCAACCCGCACCAGAGTATCATTCGAGGTTGGTATCAGACAATTGGGCGGCACACCTGTCATGCTGGCAGCACAGGACCTTCAGCTTGGCCGCGGCGAGACAGTTGCAGATACAGCCAGAGTATTATCCCGCTACCTTGACGGTGTGATGATCCGCGCACTGTCGCATGACACAGTTGCCGAATTTGCCGCCGAAGGCTCAATTCCGGTGATTAACGGGCTGACAAATCTATCTCACCCATGCCAGATAATGGCTGATTTACAGACCATACAGGCACATCTTGGTGCGCTTGAACATCAGATTGTGGCATGGTTTGGCGATGGCAATAATGTTGCCAATTCATGGATTGAGGCAGCAGCGTTATTTGGCTTTGAGTTGCGTATCGCAGGGCCCGAAGCCTATCGCCCGCCAGCACATCTGGTTGCCTGGGCACGCGCAGAGGGTGCCAATATCTCGTTTGTTGACAAGGCTGAAATAGCGGCCAAGGATGCAACTGTGCTGGTCACAGATGTCTGGATTTCAATGGGAGATGATGAAGGTAACCGGCTTCAGGATATGGCGCCGTTTCAGGTCACAGAGACGCTGATGTCGCTTGCGGCCCCAGATGCTATTTTTATGCATTGTCTGCCAGCCTTAAGAGGCCAGGAAGTAACAGCAGAGGTCATTGACGGGGTGCAATCTGTGGTGTTTGACGAGGCCGAAAACAGGCTGCATGCCCAGAAAGCCATCATGGCACATATTTTTGACGATAATTTTTAGACTGTTTTGTATCCATGATAGTGCCTGATTCTGTTGTTCAGCCGTTTTATCTTACAGGCTCGCCAGAGCATAGCCAGCCCCTGATAAGAGGCAGGCTTGTCAGGATATTTGACCCTGTTTCAGCTATTTTTGCCCGTCATGACTATCCCGATATTGTCTCAGGACTATGTGCCGAGACAGTCGCGCTGGCAGGCTGTCTTGCCGCAACGCTGAAATTTGATGGTGTATTCACGGTTCAGGCAAAGGGCAATCAGCTTGTAAAAACCCTGTTTGCAGATGTTACCTCTGATGGGCATATCCGCGCCTATGCCTCTTTTGATGAAGACGGGATTGCCGGAAAAACACTGAATAGCCCTGCCCAGATTGACGGGTTGCTGGGTGAAGGCTATATCGCTTTTACGGTTGATCAGGATGCCTCTGTCAGTGGCGAGAAAGCGCATCGCTATCAGGGGATTGTCGAGCTGGCAGGCGGCACATTGGGTGATTCTGCAACGCAATGGTTCCGCAATTCAGAACAGCTTGCTACCTCGGTGATGACCATAGCTGTGAAGACAGAGGCAGGCTGGGTCGCTTCTGCGTTGATGCTGCAGAAAATTGCCGAACAGGGCGGTGATCTGTCGGAGAATATATCAGAGATAGGCGCAGGCAGGCTGGACGCAATAGATGAAGATGATTTGTGGCAGACCAGCACAATTCTGCAACATTCTATCAGGACACACGAGCTGACAGACACAGATTTATCTGCCTCTGATATTCTGTTCAGGCTGTTCCATGCTCATGGTGTGCATATCCAGACACCGCTTCAGCTAATTGATAAATGTCGCTGTTCCGATGAAAAGGTAGAGATGATGCTGGCAGGTCTGTCAGCAGAACAGCGCGCTTCTGTTGCTGACGAGACAGGCAGGCTGGTGGTAAATTGCGAATTTTGCAAGGCTGAGCGGATTTATGATCTTACCTCATTTCAGGACTGAATCTGCGCACCTGTCCTTTTGACCGCTTTTCAATAGCATAAATCTGTTCTATGATTCTCTTACGAGACGGTTATTCATAAGCTGGTCTATGGGTTAAGGTGTATCCTGCCTATGATTCTGGGCAGTAATAAAGGCATAGCTTAGTAAAATATGGGGCAGATAAATGTCTGATTTAACGAAATTTTCCTGGAAAACTGATGCAGGCGGCAAGGTTTTGTCCGGCTGTTGGCGGTTGGTGACAATCTTATGTGGTCTGGTGTTTCTGACAGGCTGTTTGGCGACTTCCGATGTCGTAACGCTGCCGAAAACAGACTCGCAAAGCTATTCTGCCTTACGTCTGGATGCCAGAAAGCTGAATATTTATGAAAATTGGCAGATGCCAATGGAACCGCCCTATATAGAACATACATTATCGCCAAACCCCTCTTCGCTGATTGTTGACTGGGCATCTCAGGTATTATTGCCGGTTGCTGGTTCAGGCGAGGTGGTGCTGGATATCCAGCAGGCAAGCGTCAAGGTGGTCGAGCTGACAAAAGGCAGCAAATTGCTGGATGTGTTCCGCGACCAGCAGGCCTATAAGGTTGAGGTGGAGATTGAAGCTGATCTGATGTGGATTCAGCCTGTGGGCAGCAAAAATGCGCTGGTTGAGCTATCTGCCGCCGCAACAGAAACAATTGAAGAATCTGCCACTCCGAACATGCATGAGATGGCCATTCGCCAGACAGTGGTCAAGGCGATTGATGCGCTTGATGTGCTGGCACGCGAAAAAATTGCCGAGATTGAGGGGATGACCCGCCCATAATACGGGATTCCCATGGTGTTAGCGACGCCAGAATAGCGGGTTCAGCACGACCAGAACGGTAAATAATTCAAGCCTGCCAAGCAGCATCCCGAAACACATGATCCATTTCGCCATATCAGGCAGGCTGGCAAAACTGCCAGCAGGCCCGATTGTGCCTCCCAGCCCCGGCCCGACATTCGAGATTGAGGTTGCCGCCCCTGAAATGGCGGTGTCAAAATCAAGCCCGATTAACCCCAGCAGCATGGCCATCATCACAAAACACAGAATATACAGATAGAAAAAGCCGGTAACCGAATCCATCACGGCTTCTGGTACAGGACGTCTGTTATAATAGGCCAGTACTACCGCATGCGGACGCAATAGCCGCGCAAGCTGAACACGTATTGTGCCGGCCAGCACCTGAAGCCTGAACATTTTAATGCCGCAGGTGGTCGACCCCGCGCATCCCCCCACAAACATGCAGATCAGCAGAATTGTGGTCGCCGCCCCGCCCCATAGCGCAAAATCGGCAGTGCCATAGCCTGTGCCGGTAATAATCGAGATGGTATTGAACGAGGCCAGCCTGAAGGCGCCAGCAACAGAATATCCATCCTGATATAGCGTCACGGAAATAAGGCTCACAATAATGATGGTGAGCGCCAGAAACCATTTTACCTGAGGGTCTTCAATAAGCGATTTCCAGCCGCCCCGTGTCAGTGCCAGATAATGCACAAAGGGCAGGCTGCCCACAATCATGCCGCAAATCACAATCAGCTCAATCAGTTGCGAATCAAACGCGCCAACAGACGCTGTGCGGGTAGAATATCCGCCTGTGGCCAGCGTTGTCATGGCATGGGTCATGGCATCGAAAAAGGGCATACCGGCCAGCATCAGCATAATCGTCCATAACAGGGTGAGGCCTGTATAGACAGCAAAAATACCACCTGCCAGCTGGCGCGCGCGGGGGATAACCTTGTCTGCGGCCTCAAAGCTCTCTGTTTTGAAAAGCTGCATCCCGCCAACACTCAGCATCGGGAAAATTGCCAAGGCCATCACGATAATGCCGACCCCGCCAAGCCACTGCAACAGGGCGCGCCATAGCAAAATTCCGTATGATGCCTGTTCAATCTCGCGTAATATGGTAGAGCCGGTGGTGGTAATGCCGGATATTGACTCAAACACTGCATCTGTCAGCGATAATGACAGGCTGGACAGAAATAGCGGCAATGCGCCAAACAGCCCGATAAACAGCCACGCGCCATTGGTCAGCAAAAAGGCTTCTTTCAGCCCCAGATCAGTCTGTTCGGAACGGTTGAAGGCAAGCCACAGACAGACCCCGACAAATCCGGTAAACAGCGCGGCAATGGCAAAAGACTGCCAGTTCGGGTCGCCCATCATCAAATCAAGCGCCATCGGTGCCAGCATGGTACCTGCCAGCAAGCTAAGCAAAATTCCCAGAATATTCAGAACAGGGGCGGCCTGCATAGATGAAATCACCTGACACTACCAACGATATGCGGGCATGGCCAGATTACATATAGCCAGTCCACGCTTCTGCGATAGATACGGGTTTTTCGGTGATTTGTCCAGTCAGCGCAATGCCGGCAGGGCTATCTTGGCATCTGTATCTGGCTAAAAAACCTGTTCCTCAGGGCATCATCTGTCTTGAAGACGCCGGTGAAGCTGGTTGTGACCATCGATACATCTGCCTTTTTCACGCCACGTGTTGTCATGCACTGATGCTGGGCATCAATCAGAATCGCCACCCCTTTGGGCGCAAGCGCATTCTGGATGGTCTGCGAGATTTGCGCTGTCATGGTTTCCTGTGTCTGCAGGCGGCGGGCAAAGCTGTCCAGCACCCGCGCCAGCTTGGAAATGCCAACTACCCGCCTGTCTGGCAGATAGGCAATGTGGGCAACCCCCAGAATTGGCACCATATGATGTTCGCAATGAGATTGCAGGGCAATATCACGCAGCATCACCATATCATGATATCCCTCAACCTCTTCAAAGGTGCGGGCAAGCATCTCTTCGGGGTTATCATCATAGCCGGAGAAAAATTCTTCATACGAGCGCACCACACGCGCAGGCGTGTCAACCAGCCCTTCACGCGCAGGATCATCGCCTGCCCATCTCAGCAGAAGCTCGACTGCGGCTTCGGCCTGCCGGCGTGTAGGTCTGGCAGTGCCAATGCCCTTTGGCTGGTCCTCGGCGCTTTGCTGGTCAGCTGGCTGTGTTGCCAGTTCTGCAATTTCATCATATGAGGTCATCATCTTCGGTCCCGTATTATTTTGTCTGATAGTGTTGTCTGCCCTTCTTCTGGGCTGACGCCTAGCCACCATTACCATAGCTGTCCATCAGGGCTATAACAACCCAAACTATCCATATTTACGCATCTCGCAGATGACACGATCACTTGAATGTCTGACGGCCAGAGACAGGCAACGAGAAAAATCAAAAAAAATGCTCTGAATTTACGTTTTTTTTAGATTGTTTTGCGATGATTAGCCTGACAAGATATCTGATGCCTTGCGGCTGGGAAGGGCTATTTTTTCTCATCGCCGGCCAGCATAGATTAGCCCTATATTTTTATGTTACTAGCCTTTGGGACTGGCCAAATGCCTAAAGAATAATCTGTCTGTGACAAAGCGGTAAGCCATCTGGACTAGATGCTTGAAAAAAAGTGTTAATGAGGATATAACCCCCTCACTAACCGTGCGCTTTCGCGATCACACATGGTTTTCAGCTATTCAGGCTTCCGTCATTATCGGAGGCATAGTGCCAGAAAATGACTGGCTGTCACGTACAGCCACAATTGCTATATTTATGATTACGGGGATTTTTACAGATGTCTTCACCTTCGCTTTCATCACGCAAATTTGCCATCATGGCCTCACATGGATTTGATCAATCAGCTTTTGTTGGTTTACAGAAAATGCTGCTGGCACAGAATATTGTGCTAAAGGTGATTTCGCCAAATGCCGGGCTGGTGAATGGCGTGACAGGCGGGCAGGTGGCGATGAGCTATCCTGTGGATGTAGCCTTTAACGAGACGTTGGCGATAGATTTTGACGCGCTGGTGATCCCCTCTGGCGAGACCCATATTGGCACATTGTCAGATGAATTACACACCGTGCGGATTGTGCGTGCCTTTATGCGCCAGTCCATGCCGATTCTGGTTCAGGATAATGCACTTGATATGGTGGCCGAGATCATACCCGATATTGATGTTGCGGCATTAAAGGCACAGGGTCAGGTCGGACAGGCCGGAAATCTGACTTGGGCATCATCTGATGCGCCTGCAGATGCTGTTGCCCGCAGCTTTTTCAGCTATTGTGCAAGCTATCTGGCAACGCTGAAAGATGATAGCGCGGCGGCATAAGACGCCGACAGCACCGCATATAATACAGGGCTAGCCCATGACAGAACGACTTCCTTCGCCCTGTATCAGTATCTGCCAGATTAACCCGACTAGCGGCGAATGTTCGGGGTGCCATCGCACACGTGCAGAAATTGCCAGCTGGCCCCGCATGACACTGGACGAACAGGCCCAGCTTCTGGCACAATTGCGGAAAAGGCGAGAAGCAAGTACAGGTATTTCCCGTAGACAGTCAGGGCGGCAGAGAAAAAAATTTCTGTAGCGCCTTTAACCGGAATACATACTGAAAGAGGCTGTGATGACTCAGGATTACAGACAGGAAAAGCACGAAAAGCTGGCGGCATGCCTTGCACAGAAAGGCTGGCTTCTGGCAGATGGCGCAACAGGCACCAATCTGTTCAGGGTAGGGCTTGAGACAGGCTATCCGCCCGAATTATGGAATGTCGAAGCACCTGAAAAGATCAGCTCGCTCCATAATGACTTTATTGATGCCGGTGCGGATATTATTCTGACTAATTCATTTGGTGGCAATGCGCTCAGGCTGAAACTGCATGAGGCAGAAGACAGGGTGGCTGAGCTGAATATTGCGGCGGCCAGACTGGCAAGAGCGGCCGCTGATGCCGCTCCGCGCGATGTGCTGGTGGCAGGCTCAATCGGGCCGACGGGCGAGCTGTTTGCGCCGCTTGGTGCGCTTGACATGGCACAGGCCGAGGCTGTTTTTGCCGAGCAGGCAGAGGCGCTGGCAGAAGGCGGGGTAGATTTACTGCAAATCGAAACCATGTCCTCTCTTGAAGAGGTTGAGGCCGCCGCCAATGCTGCGCGTGCTACCGGTCTGCCTGTATTTGCAACCATGACCTTTGATACGGCTGGCCGGTCAATGATGGGCATCACCCCTGAGGATTATGCTGGCTATGCACGCAAGCTGGGGCTGAACGGCTTTGGGGCGAATTGCGGGATTGGCCCTGCCGAGCTGCTTCATTCTGTGACAGGCTTTGGAGAGGGTGTCAAGCAGATGATTATCGCCAAGGGTAATTGCGGGATTCCGCAATATCTGGATGGCAAGATTCATTATCATGGCACCCCTGAATTAATGGCAAGCTATGCGGTGCTGGCACGGGATGCCGGTGCGTTGGTGATTGGCGGGTGTTGCGGTACCACGCCTGAACATATCAAGGCCATGGCAGAGGCGCTTAACAGCACCCCGCCGGGCGGCAGACCGGACACAGACAGGCTGGAGACAGAGCTCGGCATAGCATGGAAAGATGTGCCTGCTTCACCTGTTGGCAGTAACTCAAGACCGCGCCGCAGACGCCGCTCTGCTGCATAAAGCGGCATGATAGCCCTGACAATCTGACAAGGGCGTTAAGATGCAGGCTTGCAGTTTGGCGTAATTGATGCATACTGCACCCCGAAAACGAGGCGTTTACCCTGTTTTGCCATTTGATTTTATATGAGGCTTGTCATGCATATTTATCGCACACATCACTGCGCTGCCCTTACGGCGTCTGATATCGGGCAGACTGTCCGGATTTCAGGCTGGGTGCATCGCAAACGGGATCATGGCGGTGTGGTGTTTATTGATTTGCGTGACCATCACGGGCTGACGCAATGTGTGATTGACAGCTCTGATGCCGATTTTGACATTGCCGAGACTGTGCGGAACGAAACAGTGCTGACCATTACCGGCGAGGTGCGTGCCCGCTCGGAAGATACTGTCAATGCGTCCCTGCCGACAGGCGCTATCGAGGTGCAGATACAGCAGATTACGGTTCAGTCTGTGGCCGACACATTGCCATTACAGGTCAATTCGGATGAAGATTCCGGCGAAGAGATAAGGCTGAAATATCGCTATCTGGATTTGCGGCGACAGCGGCCGCATGCCAATATCATGTTGCGTGCCCAAATTATCCAGTCTATCCGCCAGCGTATGGTAGCGCAGGGCTTTACCGAATTTCAGACCCCTATTCTGACAGCCTCCTCACCTGAGGGTGCAAGAGATTTTCTGGTGCCGGCGCGTCTGCATCCGGGTAAATTTTATGCGCTTCCGCAAGCCCCACAGCAATTCAAACAGCTTATCATGGTCTCCGGCTTTGACCGCTATTTCCAGATTGCACCATGCTTCAGAGATGAAGATAGCCGCGCAGATAGAAGCCCGGGCGAATTTTACCAGCTTGACCTTGAGATGAGCTTTGTTGAACAGGCAGATGTGTTTGATGCGGTCGAGCCTGTCATCAAGGGCGTGTTTGAAGAATTTTCAGACAAGCAGGTTGACCCTGATTTTGTGCATATTGCGTTTGATGATGCGATGCTGAAATATGGCTCTGACAAGCCAGATCTCAGAATCCCGATTGAAATTTCTGATGTTACAGATATTTTTGACGGTTCAGGCTTTTCGATTTTTGCCAAAAATATCGAAAAAGGCGCGGTTGTGCGCGCTGTTCCCGGGCCTAAATGCGGCAGTCGTGCAATCGCAGACAGAATGAACGCATGGGCGCAAGGTGAAGGTGCCCCCGGCATGGGCTATATCATCTATGGCGAGGGCGAGGCCAGAGGGCCTGTCGCCAAGGCATTAGGTGCAGAAAAGGCAGAAGAGATCAGACAGCGTTGCGGCGCAGAAGATGGCGATGCAGTATTTTTCGCCTGTGCGCCTGCTTCGGAGGCGGCCAGCCTTGCAGGCAAGGCCAGAATACGTATTGGCACCGAGCAAAATCTGATTGATAGCTCAGTGTTCAAATTTTGCTGGATTGTTGATTTTCCGATGTATGAGCTGGATGAGACAACAGGCAAGATTGACTTCTCTCATAATCCGTTTTCAATGCCGCAGGGCGGGCTGAAAGCGCTGAATGAGGATGACCCGCTAAGCATTAAAGCATGGCAGTATGATCTGGTATGTAACGGTGTTGAATTGTCATCAGGGGCTATTCGAAACCATTTGCCAGAAGTGATGTATCGTGCTTTCGAGATCGCAGGCTATGGCGCCGAAACAGTAGATGAGCAATTTGCAGGCATGATTAATGCCTTCAAATTTGGTGCGCCGCCGCATGGCGGTATTGCCCCCGGCATTGACAGAATGGTGATGCTAATTGCCGATGAGCCGAATATCAGGGAAGTGATTTTATTCCCGATGAATGGCAAGGCAGAAGATTTGATGATGAATGCACCGTCCGAGGTAGATGAAACCGCCTTGCGCGAATTGCATATCAGAAAGCAGTTACCGAAAAAATCATAAGGCTGTATGGCTGGCTGTTACGCCGCGCCTCTGTTCATCTTATGAAGCAGATTCGCCGCCGCCCCAAGCAGCAGCACCGCGCCTAGCTGGTGTAGTGCGCCTGCCCATACCGGCACATATAATAGCAAGGTGGTCAGCCCAAGCGCAAATTGCACCCCGACCATCATCAGCATCAGATGTGCGCTAGAGCCCATATTAGCCTTGACGGCACGCCGCCAGAGCGTGGCAATCGCAATCACGGTTACAAGTGCAAGCCAGCGATGATGAAACTGTGCAGATGCCGGATTTTCAAACGCATCTATCCGCCCGAACTCGCCATATTCAACAGGCATAAAGCCCTCGCCCATCAGCGGATATTCATTATAGACCAGCCCGCCATCAAGTCCGGCCACAAAGGCGCCGGCAACAATAGTGATGGCCAGAAGCACAAAGCTGACAGCCCCGAACCCTGTCGGTATTCTGGCGGTGCCAAAGCGCAGATTAAGCCCTGTCCAGAGCAACAGCAGAAAAATCAGCAGCGCCATCGATAGATGGGTGGCCAGACGGTATTGCGAGACAGCCGGATTATCAACCAGACCTGAGGCGACCATCCACCAGCCGATACCTCCCTGCATGCCGCCAAGCACCATCAGCCCGACCAGCTTCAGCCCATAGCCCGCTGGCACCATGCCACGGACAAAAAAGAAAATGAGCGGGATGATAAAGGCCAGCCCCAGCAGACGCCCCCAGAGCCGGTGAACATATTCCCAGAAGAAAATCATCTTGAACCCTGCCAGATCCATGTCCGAGTTAATCTCGTTAAATTCAGGTGATGATTTATATAGACCGAAAACCCGCAGCCATTCTGCCTCTGATAGTGGCGGCAG
>WTJO01000163.1 GCA_011524805.1 Alphaproteobacteria bacterium | reverse complement strand
TGGTTAGAGAGTATGGGCGCCCCCATTCATAGAACAACAGACTGGCAGTCGGACAGATATGACATGATCATTGATGCCAGATCACCTGCCGAATTTGCAGATGACCATATTTCGGGCGCTGTAAATATGCCTAGCCTTTCAGATGATGAGCGCGAGATAGTTGGCACGATTTACAAACAGAAATCAGCCTTTGAGGCCCGAAAAATTGGCGCCAGCATGACAGCTAAAAATATTGCCACCCATATTGAGGCGCATCTAGCAGACAAGCCGGCCGGATTTACCCCACTTATCCATTGCTGGCGCGGGGGACAGAGATCACGTGCCTTTGCCCAGATTTGCAGTGAAATTGGCTGGACATGCTATGTGCTGGAGGGCGGTTATAAATTCTACCGGACACAGGTTCTGGATAATTTGAAAACATTGCCAGAACAATTCCGATATATCATTATTGCTGGCAGGACAGGCTCTGCCAAAACCAAATTACTTCAGGCACTTGGCAGCAGAGGCGCGCAAATACTTGATCTTGAGGGGCTGGCACATCATAAGGGCTCGCTTCTGGGCGGGCTGTCAGAACCTCAGCCATCGCAAAAGCTGTTTGAATCCTGTCTTGTTGGCAAACTGTCAGGCTTTGATAAAGACAGGCCGGTATTTGTAGAATCAGAAAGCTCACGCATCGGCGAGGTGCATATCCCCAAATTACTATGGCATGAAATGATACATGCCCCTGTGATTATGATAGAGGTGGACAGACAGCAAAGAGCCGAATATCTGGTATCAGAATACCCACATCTACTATCAGACCAGACAGATTTGAACAGGCTGATTGACGGGATGATATATCGCCATGGCCACGCTGAAACAGGTAAATGGAGAGAGTTGATGCGGCAGCATGACTGGGTATCACTGTCCCATGCCCTGCTTGAGCGGCATTATGACCCTGCCTATGACCAGTCTGTCACACGTCATGAACGGCCAGTTGCCGGCATTGTTTCAATGGCATCAATAACACAGACAGATATATCCGGCTGTGCAGATGAAATACTTACAATTGCGCAACAGCTGGCAGGCTAGGCATAATTTTATAATATTTTGAATGAAAGTGGCTTGCATATTGCAATTCTTCATGTATAAGAATGTCACAATACTGTTCCTCGGTAGCTCAGCGGTAGAGCAATCGGCTGTTAACCGATCGGTCGGGGGTTCGAATCCCTCCCGGGGAGCCAAAACCTCACTTTTGTGAGGTTTTTTTTATGCTGGTGTGAGGTTTTTTTTATGCTGGTGTGAGGTTATTTATACCGTTAAACCAGTCTAAAAATGCGTTGCAGCAGCATATGCCGATGCCCATGCCCACTGGAAATTATGGCCACCCAGATGGCCGGTAACATCTACCACCTCGCCAATAAAATACAGCCCCGGAACTGATTTGGCCTGCATATCTTTCGATGACAGCATATCAGTTGATACACCGCCAAGCGTTACTTCTGCGGTTCTATAGCCTTCCGAGCCATTGGGCTTAACCTGCCAGCCATTGATCATCTGGCCAAAATTGGCCAGCTTTGTATCAGCCATATCGGCCAGCCTGCCCCGCATATCCTGCAATTCACATAAATCGCCTGCCAGGCGTTTTGGCAGGAATTTGGCAAGACAGGTCTGTATCTCTGTTCGGGCGGACTGCCGCTTTTCCGATATCAGCAGCGCGGCCATATCTGTCTGGGGCATCAGATTGACACAGACAGTCTCTCCTTCGAGCCAGTATGACGATATTTGCAGAATTGAAGGCCCACTCAGCCCGCGATGGGTAAATAACAGCCCTTCGGCAAAGCTGGCCCTGTTATTAAACAGCTCTGCAGCGACAGACAGCCCGCTTAATGACTGGCAGAAGGTTTTCATCCTGTCAGTAAAGGTAAGTGGCACCAGCCCTGCCTGCGGTGTTACAATTTTCAGGTTAAACTGTTCTGCAATCTCATAGCCAAAACCTGTAGCGCCAATCTTCGGGATTGACAGCCCGCCTGTGGCAATCACCAGCCTGTCAGCCTCAAATCTGGTATTTTCGGCCGTTACCTCAAAACCGGATTCAGTTTTCTGGACGCCCAGCACCTTCTGGCCAAAATAATTCTGCACCTTGGCCTGTCTGCACTCTGCCATCAGCATATCTATAATCTGTTGAGATGAATCATCACAAAAAAGCTGGCCTAGCTTTTTCTCATGAAAGGCAATCTTATATCTGCTGACCAGATCAATGAAATCATAGGGGCTGTAAGCACTTAATGCAGATTTGACAAAATGGGGATTTTGCGAAATGAAATTATCTGCATCACAATAAATATTGGTAAAGTTGCATCGCCCACCGCCTGAAATACGGATTTTCTCGGCTATTTTTGTACGATGATCAATCAGTGCAACCTGCTTGCCCCGTGCGCCAGCCTGTGCGGCACAAAGCAGACCCGCCGCCCCTGCCCCGATAATAATTACATCGAATTTTTGCTTGTCTGTTGCCATCTAGCGCTTTACTTCAGGCTGATCTGATACTGAATCAGAAAAGATAAATCTTACAACTCTGTGAAGCCCATAGGCCAAAAC
>WTJO01000045.1 GCA_011524805.1 Alphaproteobacteria bacterium | reverse complement strand
GAGGATAATTGTGCTGTATCGTCGTTCTGATATGCTGTCGGCCTGCTATTGCCCCTATCCCCATGAATCCCTATGTCCATGAATCCCCATGCCCATAAGTCCATCCCTATGAGCCCGCCCTATGCACTTACGCCGGCTATATTCCTTGCACATTCTTCTTATCTACTAGGTTTAGGCGCGGCTTTTATATGGTTGCATGCCTTTTAAGGGCCCGGTTTCTATCTGTACCACAGGGCATCCTGAGCGCAATTCTGCCTGCAATAATTACGGCCAGCCCTCAGGTAATCAGGCTGGCCGGATATCGGTTATTGGTTTTAAGGACGCAGGCAGCCAGCTAGACGCTATCTGCTGCCAGCGTGCTGATGCTCATCAGGCTAGTAATTGATTTCGATTTCAATTCTGCGGTTTTTCGCACGGCCAGTGGCTGTATCATTACTGTCGACGGGGCGGCTTTCACCATAGCTAATTGCTTCCAGTCTTTCAGGGGTAATAACATCATCTTTTGACAGGCTTTGCACAACGCTTGCCGAGCGTGCGGCCGCCAGATCCCAGTTGTCACGATATTGAGAGCCGAAAATCAAAGGCACATTATCGGTATGGCCAGATACGGTAATTTCAGACCCGCTATCCTTATTTACGCCTGCAATCCGTTCCATGATGGTGATCGCTTCGGGTGTAAGGTTGGCAGAGCCTGAGGCAAAGGCACCACCGGCGCCAACTGTAATAATAACTTTGTCTTCATCACGTTCGATAGCTACCAGCCCCTGGTCAACTTCCTGTTTCAGCGCGACTTTCAGCTCATCTTCTTTCAGAATGGCCTTGTCAATCGCTTCAGCTTTCTTTTCCTGATCCTGTTCGGCCTGTTGCTGGGCCTCTGCGGCAGCTTCGGCCAACTGGGCAAGGGTGCCTTCCAGCCCGCCAAACATGACTTCCTGATCTGATTTTCCAGCTGCCTTTTTGGCTTTTTCAATTGCGTTTAGCGTCTTCTGCAATAGCTGGGGCAAATCTTTCTCTTCAGCTTCGGTCGGGGTGAAATTTACCACAACTTTCTCGCCTAATGTCTGCACCTCGATATCACCGCGGGCAACCGCTTCTTCAAGTGCCTTTACAATCTCTTCAGAGCTTTGTGAGTCATCGCCATCAGAATCCTTGGTCTTGTTCTGGACTTCCAGATCAGGCTGGTTGACATTGGTTGTCTGCTGGGTCATCTCATTTGTAACAGACTTGCTAGGTGAGGGGCTGAAATTTAGTGACAGCACAGTTGTACCTTTAGGCTGTTCCACAATAGGTACAATCTTCTGCACACCGAAAGCATTTCTCAGCGAGCCGGAAATCTGTTTAAATTTTGGTACGTTAAATTCTGCAAATGACAGAATAAGCACGAAGAACGCCATCAGCAGAGTAGCCATATCGGCAAAGGTTGCCATCCATGCAGGCGCACCAACGGGCGGGCATTTCGGACACTCTTCTTCTTCTTCTTCGATTTCCGGATTTTCTGCTGCTTCTGCCATCTGGCGTCATCCTGTATAAGGTTGCATCTATATATCTGTGCTATTGTTGCCAGATAATGTTAGCCTTACTTATGCGGCTTCTAGCTTTTCCTGCATCTTAGGTGCCAGATTTGCGACCATCTGATCCTGAATATTGCGTGGTGATTCACCTCTGGCGATATTCCGCAGACCGGTTACGACCATCTCGCGATAGACCACTTCATATTCTGTATAGCCTTCAAGTTTTGACAGAATGGGCATAAACAGAACGTTCGCAATAATCGCGCCATACATGGTTGTCAGCAACGCCACCGCCATCGCAGGGCCAATTGCTTTCGGGTCAGCCATATTGCCAAGCATCAGCACCAGCCCGATCAATGTGCCGATCATCCCCATCGCAGGGGCAAGGTCAATCCACGCCTTGACACAATTCTGGTTTGTTTCATGGCGCTTTTGCATTGATTTAATCTCTTTATTTAGCTGATAGACCAGCTTGGCCTCATCTGCGCCATCAACTAGCATCTGAAGCCCTTTCTGAAAGAATTTATCAGGCACTTCCTGGCCTTCCAGCGCCATCATGCCATCTTTTCTGGCAATGCCTGACAGCTCGACCATACGCTCAATCAGCTCATCCTGTTTTTTGATAGGCGGCATAAAGGCTTTACCTATTGCGGCGAAATGCCCCAGAAATACGCTCATTGGCGCATTATAAAGCACTGTGAAGGCTGTCCCTCCAAACACAATCAGAATTGACGGTATATCTATAAAAGGCGCAAGACCGCCACCAGCGATCATCGCGCCGATAATCACGCCAACACTTCCAATCAGTCCGACAATTGAGGCAATATCCATGACTTTTCGTCCCTATTTTGCTCACTCACGTGTTAACTCCGCTCAAAAAAGCGGTTCAACTCAGCCATATATTAGCAAGTATGATACCAAATCTGGCATATCACCGCATTTTTCGCGTTTTTGTTACCTTTTCATGCTTTTGTGTCAAAAGCGCTTTGGTGTAACCATTATAGGAACTTAATTTATATTATGCTAATATTAATCAAGGTGGCAGATAGCTACACCTTATCATATTGACGCAGATACAGGACAGATATGCAG
>WTJO01000257.1 GCA_011524805.1 Alphaproteobacteria bacterium | reverse complement strand
ATCCTGGGCAGATATCCGGCCGACTATCGAATTTGTGAAAGAAATTGACGAGCGCAAAATCGGCAATGACACCGTCACGCCTCATCTGATTATTGTGCCAAACAGAATCCCGCCCTCACAACGCGATTTATCCCAGCTTTCAGAGCATCTGAACGGGCTGAATGTAGTTCTGGCACCACCATTGTCAGATTTATCGATTGTGAAATCCATGTCAGGCAATTTTACCGGCCTTGACGAGATTTCGGATACACGTTTCTATGCCGAATTTATCAGGCTGGCAAAATTCATCGAAGATTATGTGCTGTCTGGCAAGCTGAGCGCAATGTATCAAGAAGAACTTCATCGCTCCAGCTAGCAATGGCTAAATCTCTATCTGATGTTGGCTGGTGGTTGTGCTACTGTCCTGCTGTCAGCTTTTCAGCCACCCATTTATGAAAATGATGTGTCGGCGTATCCATTACCGGCGAGAAGGTGCCGCCGTCAAAGCGCATGCCGGCTCTGCCTTTTTGCATGCCCTCTACCACTCCGATATCTTCAATGAAAATCTCTTTCCACATTGCCGCATTCGTTATACGCATATCTGAAAATTCGGCTCTGGTGGATTCTTCGGATGCATAGAAAATAGCGCAGCGTTCCACAGTTTTCTGCTGTTCGGCAGGCAATAGCAGGATAGCAAAACTATGATCCTTATGAACACCGAACAGCACATTTGGGAATAATGCGCAATATTCTGCGGCCTTGTTCCATTTTTCGCTAAGCCCGTCATGGGCGGGGAATGTGCGGCCATCATCGCTGATGGACGGGTTATATACCCATGTGCCCTGACCGGCATGACAGTCCGAATCCAGAATATTATAATGGTCCTCAAGCCGTGAATAGCTGTTCAGGCCGGGGTGGATAGAGGGCAAATGATAGGATTCACAGTAATTTTCTACGGCCAGCTTCCAGTTGCACTCTACATTCAGCAAAAATTCGGAATCCTCTCCACCAAAATAGATAGGCTGGTCAAATTCTGCCCATCTTTGTGCCAGAGGGGCAATATAGTCATCAAATGGCTGGGCATCGCCAGACAGATTCACAAAAATCACATTTCTCCAGACAGCAGAATCTATTTTGTTCAATGCCAGAGATGCACAGTTAACCTCTTCATGTTCATGAATATCCGGTCCGCCCAGATGCGGGGTGGCGCGCAACGCACCATCCAGATCATATGACCATGCATGGTAGATACAGGTAATCGGCCCGCTCAGGCGTTTATGTTCCGAGACCAGAATCATGCCGCGATGCCGGCAGACATTTTCAAATACCTGTATCTCGCCAGCCTTGTTGCGTGTTATCAGAAGCGGCTGTCCCATAAATTCGACAGGGCAGACCCATCCTGCTTCTGGTACATCATGGCTAAAGCCGATAGCTGCCCATCCTTTGGTGAAAATTTCATCCTGTTCCTGTTGATACATTTCAGGATTTACATAACAGCCATTTGGCAGGCCTTTAGCGTTCGCAATTGGCGCTTTTACCCGGGTTAGCTCGTTCATCAGATTCTCCTCTGACGCTGTAATATTCACAAAGTGATTTTAGCCTAGATGAAGACAAAATGGTTATGCTATCCATTTGCCGCCCGAAAGGTCGTGTTTGTTTTACTATTGTTCAAATTTCGCAAAAAATCTGTCATGATTTGACAAGGTCTCGTAATGATGTAATTACTGCGCGCTGGCCCTACCTTCAGGAACAAATTTATGTCGTCAGATAGCCACAAGGCACAGACCGGAATCCAGCCATCTATCGTCCATAGCCAGCTTGGCGAGGCGTTTTATGATAATGTGACACCTGCCCGCTTTAACCAGCATATTTTGCGTTACAGACACAATATGGCGGCCAGTCTGATTGGGCTGGATGGGCTCGATGATGAAAAATGGTGTGACCACTTTGCTAGATTCACCCCGATAGATGGCAGCTTTTCTCAGCCGCTAGCATTGCGCTATCATGGCCATCAATTTGGCCAGTATAACCCCGAGCTAGGCGATGGGCGCGGCTTTCTATTTGCCCAGTTTTATGAGCGCGATACAGGCAGGCTGGTAGATCTTGGCACAAAGGGAAGCGGGAAAACGCCTTATTCACGCACCGCAGATGGCAGGCTTACCCTGAAAGGTGCTGTGCGCGAAATTCTGGCGACAGAGATGCTGCATGCGCGCGCTGTGCCGACCTCTCATACGCTAAGCGTGATTGAAACAGGCGAGGCGCTTATCCGCCATGATGAGCCGTCACCAGCCCGTTCGGCTGTGCTTGTGCGTCTGCTTCATTCACATATCAGAATAGGCAGTTTTCAGCGTCTGGCCTTTTTGGGCGAGGCAGACCAGCTAGAACAGCTTACCCGCCATGTTGTCACTCATTATTATGACGCGCTTGATCCGGAACAGCCGCTTGATGCGCTGGTACCTCAATTTATCACATCCTTTTCGCGCAACGTGGCAAAGATGGTTGCAGGCTGGATGGCGGCAGGCTTTGTGCATGGGGTTCTGAATACGGATAATTTCAATATTACAGGTGACAGTTTTGATTATGGCCCATGGCGGTTTCTGCCCCGCTTTGATCCTATGTTCACCG
>WTJO01000044.1 GCA_011524805.1 Alphaproteobacteria bacterium | reverse complement strand
GCCAATGCCCGTCCAGAATACAGGAAAGGTCTGACCTGTATTCATCTGGCGATTTTGCGACCATTTTAACAGCATATACCAGCCGAATAGCGCCACACCAAATACCAGCACAACAATTGAAAAACCGGCCTGTGGAAGCGGAGCCGGCAGATATAGCCCCGTGATGTTTATGCCCGCATATTCACCCGCTATATCAAGTTTATTCCGCCTGTCCGGAAGCGCGCGCAACACGGCAAAATACCAGAAGAATAGCTGTAGCAAGAGCGGAACATTCCTGAGCACTTCAACATAAATAGTAGCAAATCCGTTAATTACCAGATTTGACGATAGCCGCATAATACCAATCACAAATCCAAGTATGGTTGCGATGACGATACCAAGTGCAGCCACCAGAAATGTATTAATGATGCCGATAAAATACACATCAAGATAGCTTGAATCCCCAACCGTATAGCCTAGCAGATAGGTGCCAAGTGTCTTACCGATCTGGAAGCCGGCATTTTGGTCAAGAAACCCAAAACCAAGGTTTTTTCCCTGCGCCTGAAGATTTACGAGCGTATTATCAACAAACCACATCAGCCCCAGAACAAGACCAATGAGCAGTAGCGCCTGAAAGATATAGCTTCGTATCTTGGCGTCATATAACCATGATGAGGAAGATGTCTTGTTAGATGCCATCTTGAAATCTCAATATCATATCTTGTTTATGTTTGAAAAAGGCGCCCCTGCCTATCTTTCAAGATAAGGGCGCCTCTAGGATAAAGTTACGCTAATTATGACTAGCGAATTGGTGGAGCGTACAGGATACCGCCATTGCTCCACAGTGCGTTAACACCACGCTCTAGCTTAACAGGTGTGTTTGGCCCAACGTTTCTTTCATAGCTTTCGCCATAGTTACCAACCTGACGGATGATCTGGTATGCCCAGTCAGCATTCAGGCCTAGCTCTTCGCCGAACTTACCTTCTTTACCGATGAAACGTGCTTCAGCAGGTGTAATTTTGTTGTATGTCATCTTGTTGATGTTTTCAGCAGTGATGCCCATTTCTTCAGCATTGATCATGGCATTCAGTGACCACTTAACAATGTTGAACCATACATCATCACCCTGACGAACAACTGGACCTAGTGGCTCTTTTGAGATGATTTCAGGCAGCACAACATGCGCATCCGGTGCTGTCAGCTTTGTACGCTGGGCAGCTAGCGCAGAACGGTCAGTTGTGTAAACGTCACAACGGCCTGCATCATATGCGCCTACAACTTCGTCAGCTTTTTCAAACGCAACAAGGTTGAACGCCATGCCATTCTGTCTGAAATAGTCTGTGATGTTCAGTTCTGTTGTTGTGCCTGTGTTTGTGCAGATGTTTGCACCATCAAGCTCAAGCGCAGATGTCACACCCAGATCAGCTGGCACCATCATGCCCTGACCGTCATAGTAGTTCACACCAGCAAAGTTCAGACCCAGCTGTGTGTCACGTGTCATTGTCCATGTTGTGTTACGTGACAGAATGTCAATTTCACCTGATGACAGCGCAGTGAAACGTGCTTTTGCAGTCAGAGGAGAGAATTTTACAGCCTGTGCATCGCCGAATACAGCAGCAGCAACAGCGCGGCATACGTCTACATCGATACCTGACCAGTTGCCATCGTCATCTGGGTTAGAGAACCCAGGTACACCCTGGCTCACACCACACTGAACGAAGCCTTTTGCACGTACATCTTCAAGTGTACCTGCCTGCGCAGCAGAAGCAGCCAGAAGGCCTGCAACACCGGCAATCATGATAGATAGTTTTTTCATTTTTTCATTCCCTGATTAATGATTGGAAGAATACTCTTTTACGAGTTATTCGGGCACACCCCCTCACAGGCTGCATCCCCATCCCGAATGATACGAAAATTATAAAGAAATTTTGCCAGAAATGAAACATTATTATTGCCAAACCAAGATAAAAATTCGAACATTAGGAGCATGATTTCGCAATTTTGTGAAATTTCCTGACATTCTGCGTGTGCATTTTCCATCTGTTTCCTATCCCTAGCATCTGAACATTGAGATAATCATGGCTAATTCTGATCATCATATTGATACGCAACTCCAGCATCTTGGCCTGTCTCCTGAAGACAATCACGGCATCCCGAATCCGCCAATTTATCGCACATCCACAATCTTGTCTTCATCAATGGCACAGCATAGGCATGAAGTCCCGAAACCCTATGATTACGGGCGAATCGGTACACCGACATCTGCTGCGTTCGAGCAATCTGTTGCAGCCCTATATGAGGCTGATGACTGCATATCCACACCATCTGGCCTGAGCGCCATTTCAACCGCCTTACTGAGTGCCTGTGATGCTGGCACGCATCTTCTGGTGCCAGATTCGCTGTATGGGTCAGCCCGCCGTTTTGTTGAAAAGACCCTCAGCAAGCTAGGTGTGGAGATTACATTTTATCCGCCGCGGATAAATGCAGAGATTACATCGCTAATTCAGGATAATACATCTGTGATTTATATCGAATCACCCGGGTCACTTACTTTTGAGCTTCAGGACATCCGCAGCATTATAGAGATTGCCCGCGCCCGCAACATTACCACCTTGTGCGATAATACATGGGGCACAGCCTTACACTATCCTGTGCTGAGATATGGTATTGATATTGTGATCGAGGCTGGCACCAAATATATTTCAGGGCATTCTGACACAAACCTCGGGATAGCCGCGGCCTCGGGCGAACATGCCAGAAATCTGCGCAATACAGCGCGAAACCTTGGTATCTGTGCAGGGCCTGAAGATCTGTATCTTGGTTTGCGTGGATTACGTACCTTACGTCTGCGGCTTGAACAGTCTGCGGCAAACGGGCTGGCAGTGGCTACCGCCATCAAAGATCACAGTCTGGTTAACGCCATGCTTCATCCCGCTATGGCCGATAGTCCTGATAATGAGATATATCTACGTGATTTTTCAGGGCCCTGCGGTCTGTTTGGCGTAGTAATTGACGGCAATATCGCCCAGTCTGCAATCGATAAGGCGGTTGAAGAGATGGGCATTTTCAGAATTGGCGATTCTTGGGGCGGCTATGAAAGCCTGATTAAACAGGCGCACCTTAGCGGTACTATGCGCCATCACGCCACCGACCTGCCAGATGGTCATCTATTACGGCTATATACCGGCTTGGAACATGGCTCTGATCTTATCGCAGATGTGCAGACAATGCTGGACAAGCTGAAATAACCAGCATTGGCGAATACCTGTTCTGGCCAAAATTGGCGCCAATATTGTTGCTAGAAAAAGATTTTTCCGGGGTTCATTATCCCTTTGGGATCAAATGTTGTCTTTATCATTTTCATAAATTCAACAGATTCGCCCATTTCTTCTAGCAGATATTGCTGTTTTCCCTGCCCGATACCATGCTCGCCAGTGCAGGTACCGCCCATCCGGATTGCGCGCTCTGACAGGCGCTCAACAAATTTCGAGATACGGGCATTCATATCTTTATCATCTGGCATGGCAAGCGGCATACAGTGAAAATTGCCATCCCCCACATGCCCGACAATGGTTGAAAGCAGACCTGCATCCTGAATATCCTGATGGGTTTCATTCACACATTCAGCCAGTCGTGATATCGGCACACATACATCTGTTGACACACCAGAACCGCCCGGCATCAGGTTCATGGTTGCAAAATAGGCATCATGCCGCGCCTTCCACAGCTTTTTGCGTTCTGCGGCATCAGTTGTCCAGACAAATTCGGCATCTGTAAAATCGCCGGCAATTGACGTGAATAATTCTGCCTGTTCGGCAACGCCTGCCTCTGTGCCGTGAAATTCTAGCAATAATAACGGGCTTTCAGGCAATTCCAGTCCTGAATATCTGTTACAGGCGCGCACCTGAACTTCATCAAGCAACTCAATTCTGGATACAGGAATGCCATATTGAATGGTTGTAATCACTGCATTACAGGCAGCCTCAATAGACGGAAACGAGCATATCCCCCCTGCGATCATCTCAGGCACACCATATAATTTCAGGGTAAGCTCGGTGATAATGCCCAACGTGCCCTCAGAGCCAACCAGTAGCCGCGTTAAATCATATCCGGCGGCTGTTTTCTTTGCCCGCGAGCCTGTACGGATAATCCGTCCATCTGCCATCACGGCTTCCAGTGCCAGCACATTATCTTTCATCGTGCCATAGCGCACCGCATTGGTACCCGAGGCGCGGGTGGCCGCCATACCGCCAAGCGAGGCATTGGCACCGGGATCAATCGGGAAAAACAGGCCGGTATCCCTGAGATATTCATTCAATGCTTCTCTGGTCACACCAGGTTGGACAACAGCATCTAAATCTTCAGTATTGACATTAAGTACATTATTCATCTCACTGGTATCAATACATATTCCGCCAAAAGGTGCATTGACATGACCTTCAAGAGACGAGCCAATACCGAAGGCAATTACCGGACATCCATATTTGTGACATGCGCTAACAATATCGCTGATATCCTGTGTCGAACTGGCAAAAATGACTGCATCAGGAAGCTGCTGTGGTATTCGTGTTGTTGTATGGCTATGGTGTGAGCGCACAGCCTCTGATTCAGATAGACGATCACCAAATTGCTGTTTTAGAACAGCGATAGCATCAGCTACCCCCTGCTTGCTAAAATCCTGTGCTGAAGCAAGTTTGCTCATCTTCTGATCCTTTCATATCCCAACATATGCTATGATGGTCTGCCAGTATTGGCAGCCAGCACATGATTGGCGATAAATACCGGCACTATCCCTATCAAAATGATAAACAATGCTGGCAATGCTGCAACCTCGATCATCTCTTCTTTTGCATATTCATATGAAATAGTCGCAAATGTTTCAAATGCAAATGGCCGTAACAGTAAGGTAAGCGGCAATTCTTTTAGGACATCCACAAATACCAGCATGCCGCCTACCAGCAACGGATATTTCAATTGAGGTAAAAATACCTGCCGCAATATCGAGGTAAAATTATGCCCAAGAATTTGGCCTGATTCCAGCATGAATGGCGGCATTTTCTCAATCGCCGTGGCAAGCGAGCCAAACCCGACAGCCAGAAACCTGACCAGCAGACCAAATAACAGCATGGCAAGAGAACCGGTAACAAACAGCTCAACTGACAGAAATTCAAATATACTATCCAGCATGCCACTAATAAACAGCACGCCAATTGCCAGAATGGTGCCCGGAAAGGCATATCCAAGAATCGAAATACCAGATAGGAGTTTTGCGCCTCTGCCCTGCCCCAGACGCGAAAAGGCTATTAATGCAAATCCCACAGCCATCACCATACAGGCAGCTAGCGATGCCAGCATCAATGAATGCCAGATAAGTCTGGCATATGGCAAATGCAGTGCGTCAATCGCGCTGTCTGATATATGGCTGACCAACACAAGCGCAGGCACGATAAAGCCAAACCCTATCGGCAGGGCGCATATCAGCACACACAGACAATTTATCAGCGCAGATGGCGCAATCCGCGGCACGCCAAGCCGGCCAGAAGAGGCATTTGATACACCACCGCGCCTACGCGCAAACATCTCAACAGAAATCAGCAGACCTATCAGTAAAAACGCAAACAGGGCAAGCTGGGATGCTGCCTCGATACTGCCCATCCCGATCCAGACATTGAAAATGCCTAATGTAAGGGTCTCGACAGCGAAATAATCCACAGTTCCGAAATCGGAAATCACCTCCATCAGCACAACTGCGAGCCCTGCCGCAATGGCTGGCCTGACAAGCGGCAATGCGATTGTTCCGAACACTGCACGGCCTGACAGCATACCCACCTCAAAAAAGCCAGATGATGTCTGCCTAAGCGCTGTGCGTACCATCAGATACACATAAGGATATAGCACCAGCCCCATCATCACCATGGCGCCGCCTAGCGATCTAATCTCGAAAAACCAGTAATCTTGTGCATTATTCCATCCGAATAGCGCCCTAAGACCAGTTTGCACAGGCCCTGAATATTCAAGAAAATCAGTATAGGCATAGGCAATAATATAGGCAGGGATTGCGGCCGGCAGTACCAGCAGAAAATCAAATATTTGCCGCCCCCAAAATTCATATCTGCATACAACCCACGCCGCAGACACCCCAATTATGCCAGCAATTATGCCGACACCACACATCAGCAGGATTGTGTTCAGCATATATCGGGGCAGCACTGTATCAAGCAGATGTACAAACAGCCCGCCAGTATTGCCTGAGGCTACGATTAAAATCGACAGAACAGGAGATGATAATATTGCAAACAGCAGACAAAGCATGCCTGTTTGCAGAAACCTCCGGCTGGAAACCGAGCGAATATGCCCCCGCTCGCCATCAATTTTATATTTGGTAGCAATCATATGGCTGTTAACATTATGGTTAATCTGGTGCTAAATATAGATATAGCCTTTTTTCCATGTCCGGTTATAGCCCAAGACAGCCTGTTGTACCATGCCTTGTTTTGCAGGCCGAAACGTAAATTTTACTCCCTGAAAAGGAATCTGTCATGCAGACTGGCCTAAACAATAAAAACATTCTCATCACCGGCGCATCACGCGGCATTGGCTATGCATGCGCCCATAAATTTGCCAGTGAAGGCGCGCTTATTACCATGGTTTCGCAAGATCCGGAACGTCTTGAGCTGGCCAGACAGAAGATTAGCGATACAACCGGCGCAAATCCTAATGCCATATGCGCAGACCTTGCTGACGAGAAGGCACGACACAGCCTGTTCGAGCAGGTGCAGCATGTCGATATTCTGGTCAATAATGCAGGCGCTATTCAGGGCGGCGGGCTGTTTGATATGACACTTGATCAATGGCGGGCAAGCTGGGAGCTGAAGGTATTTGGCTATATCCATATGTGCCAGCTTTACGGACAGATGATGAAAACACGCAAATATGGCACCATTGTAAATATCATCGGCATGGCAGGCCGTGCCCTGCGCGCTGACTATATTTGCGGGTCAGCTGGCAATGCTGCCCTAATTGCCTTTACTCAGGCGCTTGGCGCAGAATTGCAAAACCATCAGGTCAGAGTGTTTGGCATTAACCCATCTGCTACCGAGACAGACAGGGTGAAATCGCTCTATCAGAAACGTGCTTTATCAAAATATGGTGATGCTGAAAAATGGCGTGATATGCTTGATGCGTCCCAGCTGCCCTTTGGCCGTCTGAAACAGCCTGACGAGGTTGCCAATCTGGCCGTGATGTGCTGTTCTGACGGGGTTGGCTATCTATCTGGCACAGTGATCGATATGGATGGTGGCGGGCAATATATCTAGTCCGGATAAGCAGGGCAAAAACAGGCTGATAGAAAGACAATTATGATGCAAACATATCTGTTTCAGATTTTGTGTGGCGGCGTTGCAGGCTGTCTGTTTATGGATATATGGCAACGGATATTTTATCTGCTGTCAGGCAATCCGCCCTCGGCGTGGCATATTGTAGGGCGGTGGGCCTATGCGCTTGCAACAAAAGGAAAGCTGGTAAATCCTGAAATTGAAACCGCCCCTGCCCTGTCATTCGAATTGCCGCTTGGGTGGGTGTTTCATTATGCTGTTGGTTGTGGCTATGCGGCCATCTATTTGGTGCTGATGCATACAGGCCATCTTACCACATCTCTGATAGACGGATTTATTTTCGGGGCAGCAAGCGTGGTGGTGCCGTGGTTTATGTTTCTGCCATGTATGGGCAAAGGCGTATTTGCACGAAACACACCTGCGCCGCTCAAAATATGCGCTATTGCGCTGGCAACCCATATCATATTCGGCATCGGTATTGCCTTTGGCATCCAGCTGGTATCCTGATAGCGCTGATATGTTGTTTATGCCGTGAAGTCATAATCACGCACAACTTCTGCCACACGGATCCGATATTTCGAAAATATTGATGTTTTGCCTGCATTCTGCGCCTGTTGATGCTCGATATTTTCACGCCAGTTTTTTATTGCCTCTTCACTTTCCCATGAAGAAATTGACAGATATTTCTGACTGTCATTCAGGCTTTGAAACCGCTCTACTGCGATAAAACCGGGCTGTTCTTCAAGCAAAGGCTTCAACTCGGCTGCCAGTTCAAAATAATCATCTGCTTTGCCCTGTTTTGGATATACTTCGAAAATAATCACATGCATGGCACGTATCCTCTTTCCTGTGTTAGGTTCGATGGCTTGCAAGGATCATGTCTGCTGCCTTTTCAGCTATCATCATTGTTGGCGCATGGGTATTTCCTGAGGTGATAGATGGCATGATAGAGGCATCTGCTACACGCAGATTGCGAATCTGCCTGACCTTCAAATCAGGTGTGACAACATGGTCTGCCTGATCCTCCGGCCCCATGCGACAGGTAGATACAGGATGATATACAGTATTGCCTGTTTCTCTTACAAACGCCATTAATTCATTATCTGATATTATGCCCGCGCCTGGGCGGGTTTCTGCTTCAATGACAGGCGCCATCACCGTGCTTTGCATCAGCTCTCTTGCCATGGCTATACCGGCAAGAAGCACCTGTCTGTCACGTTCATCTGCAAGGTAATTTGGCTGGATATGCGGCGCATCAAACGGGTTGGCCGAAGCGATATGTACATGACCGCGGCTATGTGGCCTCAGCTGGCACGGCCCTATCGACAGACCGGGAAAGCTATCAAACTGCCGCTTTGCAGGATTGGCAAAGCTGGCATGCGCAATATGATATTGAATATCTGGCACATCAGGCTCGGCATAAGGGCTAGCAACAAATCCCCCAACAATGCCGGCTGGCATGGTCAAGGCGCCCTTTCCGCTAAATGCATATTTGATCAGCTCGCGCCATAACCCAACCCCTGAAACCCGGCTATTCAGGCTGTCATCTACCTTCAGCCGGTAGCTTAGGCGGGTGAGAAAATGATCTGCCAGATGCTCACCCACGGCCGGCAGATCGGCAACTACTTTTATCCCCAGCTGTTTCAGCCTGTCTGCCTTGCCAATCCCTGATAATTCTAGCAATTGTGGTGAGCCAAAGGCACCAGCAGATAACACCACCTCACGGTGCGCTCTGATAAATTGCTCAGCATGACCATCAGACAGAAAAATACCATCTGCCTTTTGTGCGTCATCACATGAAAAAGCTATTCTTACCGCTTGTTTTTTCTTAATTATTTTAAGATTTTTTTTGCCCTTTACTGGCGCAAGAAAAGCCTGATAGCTTGAATGCCGCCTACCCTGTTTCTGGGTAAGCTGGAAATAGCTAAATCCTGTTTGTGCGTGGCCATTATAATCTGTTGGTGCCGGATAGCCCAACTCTGCGGCTGCCTCTATCACCCTGTCTAGAATGTCATAGCGTGTGGCAGGCGCATTTATCTGCATCTCGCCTTCAAAACCGTGCAATTCCGTATCCAGCATGTCTGGTGATATATGGGTTTTTACAGATTTTTTGAAATAGGGCAGAACATCTGAAAATGACCAGCCCTGATTGCCTGCCTGTGCCCAGCCATCATAATCTGCCGACTGGCCTCTGACATATAGCATGCCATTTATAGATGATGTGCCGCCCATCACCTTGCCACGCGGCATGGCCATGTTTCGGCCATCCAGATGCGGCTGTGGCTGGCTGGTATACAGCCAGTTAAGCGCAGGATTATTCATCAGATTTATAAACCCTGCCGGCATATGGATAAAGGGATGGGTATCTGCGCCGCCTGCCTCTATCAGAATGACAGAAAATGCAGGGTTCGCACTCAGCCTGTTTGCCAGAATACAGCCCGCAGACCCTGCGCCTACAATCACAAAATCTGCTTCTAGGGCTGGCGTGGCAGGCTGTCTATCGTTCATGATGATATTTATTCTGAGCGCGAAAGCGCTGTCTGCAATGGCAAAATCAGCGCTGCCAGCAGGATCAGGATAGCGATAATGCTGATCAGATAGAACAGATGGTACATTTGAAAGCCAGACTGAAGCAAAATCCCGCATAAGGGCAATACGCTGGCGCCAATACTAAGATTTAGCAGAAATTTGATGCTCAGCACACGGGCACGCCACGCATCAGGCACATAGCGGCTCATTATTGCATCTGTAATCGGAATTTGCCCAAACACAAAGCACATTGCCGCCATCATTACAAAAAATAAGGTAAAATCGGTAAACATCGCAGATAGGCCGATAAATACAACCTGACCTGTTGCCATTACCAGCAGCACATTGCGCGCAGATGCCCTGTCAATCAGCCAGCCGACACCTACTTGCGTAAATGATGCAACCGCATAGACAAGTGATGCAAGCAGGCCGGTCAGCGCAACAGATGTTGTTACCCCGCTAAGCGCAATATCAAAATAGCGTGGTACAAGAAACGTCATGGCACCAAATACAAAGCCGCCCGCAGAAGTCACAAGCGCAAGCGCAAATAATGCGCGTTGCCAGCCAGTTGCAAAGCCCTGACCTATCTTCTGTGTCTTTTTCTGAGCTGTTTCAAGACCGTCTGTCAGTCTGGCCATAAAAATAATCGCATATACAAGACACACCGCCCCGCATAGCCAGAAGCCAACACGCCAGTCGCCATATACCAGCACAATCCCCATCACCAGCGGTGCAAACGCAACGCCCATATTGCCAAACACCCCATTTATCCCAAGCCTCAATCCTGTATTTTTGCTATTTTTCAGAAGCATGGCAATACCGACAGGATGATAGATAGACGCAAAAATGCCAATCAATGCCAGCC
>WTJO01000249.1 GCA_011524805.1 Alphaproteobacteria bacterium | reverse complement strand
GTATTATACATACTGTAACTGCAAATAAAATTATTCTAAAAAGTTTCAAAGGTAAAAAGGTAACTTATAAACTACAAAAATACTTACGTTCAAATCAACAAACTTGTATTAATCATCGTCCAATTGTTTGGAAAGGCGAAAAGATTAAATCTGGTCAAATTTTAACTGACGGTCCGGCTATTACAAGTAGTGAATTAGCTTTAGGTCAAAATGTCTTAATAGCATATATGCCATGGCAAGGATATAATTTTGAAGATGCAATTTTAATTAGTGAACGATTAGTTTATGATGATATTTTTACGTCAATTCATATTGAAAGATATAAGATTGAAATTGATCGAAATTCTGAAATGTCTGAACAAACGATGAAAATGATTCCAAATTTAAGTCTTTCTGAAGTGAAGCATTTAAATGATGACGGTATTGTAACCGTTGGAACATTTGTAAAACCTGGTGATATACTCGTAGGGAAAGTAATTTCAAATAATACGTCTGAACAATTACCAGAATCAAAACTTTTACGTGCAATTTTTGGTGCAAAAGCTAAAGGTGTAAAAGATAATTCTTATAGAATGCCCGATGGTGAACATGGTCGAGTAATTGAAACTGTTACATTTAATCGACGAACTAAATTAACATATAAATTTGAAAAAATTTATGTTTTTATTGCTCAAATTCGAAAAATTCAAGTAGGTGATAAAATTGCTGGTCGGCATGGAAATAAAGGAATTATTTCTAGAATTTTACCACGTCAAGATATGCCATTTTTACCTGATGGGACTCCTATTGATATAATTTTAAATCCTCTTGGTGTTCCATCACGAATGAATGTCGGTCAACTTTATGAATGTTTACTCGGTTTAGCAGGTGATAAATTAAATTCACGTTTTAAAATTTTGCCATTTGATGAAATGTATGGCTTAGAAATGTCTCGAATTTTAATTAATAAAAAACTTCGCCAAGCTTCAATCAAACGAAATGAAAGTTGGTTATTTAATCCTTATGCTCCAGGAAAAATGGTTTTAATGGATGGTCGAACTGGAAAAGAATTTGAAAATCCAATTACAGTTGGAAATGCTTATATGTTAAAATTAATTCATTTAGTTGACGATAAAATGCATGCACGAGCAACGGGTCCTTATTCATTAATAACTCAACAACCGTTACGAGGGAAAGCTCAACACGGTGGACAACGGTTTGGTGAAATGGAAGTCTGGGCATTAGAAGGATTCGGAGCAGCATTTACATTAAAAGAACTTTTAACCATTAAATCTGATGATATGCAAGGTCGAAATGAAACTTTAAATGCAATTGTTAAAGGACAACAAATTCCACAATTCGGAATTCCGGAATCATTTAAAGTTTTATTACAAGAATTAAGATCGATTGGTTTAGATATGAGTACATATAAAATTGAAAGATTTAGTTCTTCAAAAAGATATGAAGTTGAGGTGAATTTAATTGAAAAATATAATGCGTTATCAAAAACATTTTCACCAACCTCAAATATAAATGATATTTCATTTTAATAGTTATGATACAATTTGCAAAAGAATTTAATTATATCAAAATTAAATTGGCCTCTCCTTTTCGAATTTTGCAATGGTCAAATCGAAAGTTACCAAATGGTCAATTTGTTGGAGAGGTACAAAAGTCTGAAACAATTAACTATCGAACTTTTAAACCAGAAATGGACGGGTTATTTTGTGAAAGGATTTTTGGGCCCAGTAAGAGTTTAGAGTGTGCTTGTGGAAAATATAAACGAGTTCGGTATGAAGGATTAATTTGTGAACGTTGTGGAGTTGAATTAACGGAATCACGCGTACGAAGACATCGAATGGGTTACATAAATTTGATTTACCCTGTAACTCATGTTTGGTATATTAATAGTCGACCAAATTTTATAGCATTACTTTTAGAAGTTGAAGAATCAGAAAAACAATTAGAAACAACTTATACAGCTCATTCCGAGGCATGTAAAAAATGTAAGGGTTTAAAATTAACACCATCGACTATTGTAGACTTATGGGATGAAAGAATTAAACGGATTAAACTTGCTTCATTAGCATATTTTATTGCTGAAGATGAAATTTCCTTTTATGGGCTACATTGGGATTTACAACAATACCGAAGAAGTCGTGAATTAGGTTATAGTGGTTATCCTTTAAAACCTTATCCTAAACCACAAAATCGTCGTTATAATACGCCAAAATATCTTTTACGCGCTACTCCCAATTTTTTAATTGGTGCTCCATTAATTAAAAGAGAATTAGAAAAACTTAATTTAAAAGCAGAGATTTTTCGAACACGGTGTTTTGTCTTAGTTTGTACAAAAGTTTTAAATAAAGAAAAACCAATTTATGATGAATCAAAATGGTTTCGAAAATGGGAACAACAACGAATTTATAAAATTCGTGAACAAGCAATAAAACGAATTCGAATTCTTGAAAATTTAATTGGAACGGGCTCACGTCCTTCTTGGATGATTTTATCGATTTTACCTGTAATTCCACCTGCTTTACGACCAATGATTCAATTAGAAGGTGGTCGTTTTGCAACTTCCGATTTAAATGAATTATACCGTCGAATTATTACAAGAAACAATAGATTATTAAG
>WTJO01000255.1 GCA_011524805.1 Alphaproteobacteria bacterium | reverse complement strand
TGCCGAAGAATTATGGCGGGTTGACCTGACTGTTATTATGGGACTGGTCGGGCTAAGCTGGGTGCTTATCGAAAAGCTGCCCTACCGCAGGCATGTAGGCGCAGTGATGCTGACAGCCTATCCTGTTATTGCCTTTATCCTGCTCACTGGTGGCAATTCTGATACAAGTTCTATAAACATCTCGACCTGGTTGATAATCGGCCTTGCCTTTATCTCGGTAGCGCGTCTGGGGAGCCGCGGTTATCTAGGCTCGTTTCTGAAAGAGGTCGGCTCAGTCTTCAGCATTATCGGCTGGGCTGTTATTTCGCTTACGGTTGTGCGTGGTATTGTGGCAATAGATTTTGGCCAGCCACAGGTTGATACACGCGACTGGGGCGGGTTTCTAATTACCCTTGTGGTGGCGGTCACAGGAATTGTGGCGTCTTTGCCGCTTGGTATTGTGCTTGCCCTTGGCAGACGTTCACAAATGCCGATTGTGCGTATTGTCAGTACGGTATTTATCGAATTCTGGCGCGGCGTGCCACTGATTACGGTGCTGTTTATGGCATCTGTGATGTTACCACTCTTCCTGCCCGAAGGTGTCAATTTTGACAATCTGCTTCGTGTGCTTATCGGGGTGATGCTATTCTCTGCTGCCTATATGGCAGAGGTGGTAAGAGGCGGGCTTCAGGCCATTGATAAGGGACAGTATGAAGGCGCTCAGGCGATGGGGCTTAGCTACTGGCAGTCAATGCGCCTTGTTATCCTGCCGCAGGCACTGACACATGTAATTCCGGGAATTGTGAATACCTTTATTGGTCTGTTCAAAGATACAACATTGGTATCTATTGTCGGGATTTTCGACCTGCTGGGCGGCGGGCAGGCATCTATTGCAGATGCGGCATGGTCATCACCTGTCCAGGCGATCACCATGTATGTCTATATCGCCTTAATCTTCTTTGTGTTCTGCTTCGCCATGTCACGCTATTCGATGTATATGGAACGTAAGCTCAGCACATCACGCAAACATTAATCCAGAGCCATCTTAGGGGATTTCTACCATGGCAAAGAAACCATCATCAGCCACAAAAACATCAGGCATGAAAGTCGGAGATGAAGTGATGATCTCCATGGAAAATGTCAATAAATGGTATGGCAATTTTCATGTCCTGCGGGATATTAACCTGACAGTCAATAAAGGCGAGCGTATTGTTATTTGCGGACCTTCCGGATCAGGCAAATCTACGCTGATCAGATGTCTTAACAGGCTTGAAGAACATCAGGCAGGTGATATTACGGTTCAGGGCATCACGCTGAATAATGACCTGAAAAATATTGACGAAATCAGACGTGATGTCGGTATGGTGTTCCAGCATTTCAATCTGTTTCCTCACCTGACCATTCTTGAAAATTGCACGCTTGCACCTATCTGGGTACGCAAAATGCCAAAGGTTGAGGCTGAGAAAATTGCCATGAAATATCTTGAGCGTGTGAAAATTCCCGAACAGGCACATAAATATCCGGGCCAGCTGTCGGGTGGCCAGCAGCAGCGTGTGGCCATTGCACGTTCTTTGTGCATGGAACCAAAATTGATGCTGTTTGATGAGCCAACATCTGCGCTTGATCCAGAAATGATTAAAGAAGTGCTAGATACAATGGTCTCGCTTGCTGAAGATGGCATGTCAATGATCTGTGTTACGCATGAAATGGGCTTTGCGCGTAAAGTCGCAAACCGCGTAATTTTCATGGATGAAGGGCAGATTGTCGAACAGAATGAGCCAGAGGCGTTCTTTAATAACCCGAAATCTGACAGAACAAAACTGTTCCTGAGCCAGATTCTGGATCACTAGATATCAGCTAGAACTCACCGGCGCGCTATTTGAAGATAGGACGCTAGGGCGCAATTGGCTTGTCTGATGCGCCCCATTCAGACCATGAGCCATCATATAGGCTGATATCTGTTTTGCCTGTCATGGCAAGCCCCAATATAAGCCCGCAGGCTGTTACGCCCGAACCACAGCTGGTAATCGCAGGCGCATCATAATTGACACCTGCCTCATCAAATATCTGTTTTAGCCTGTCTGCCGACTTCACCATACCTGTTTGAGGGTCAAGCAGGCTGGAAATAGGCACATTGATAGCCCCCGGAATATGGCCGGAACGCAAGCCAGGCCGAGGTTCCTTGGCGATGCCCATAAAGCGGTCTGAGGCGCGTGCATCCAGTATTTGCGGGCATGTGCCTGCATCTATCCAGCTTGCTATTTCATCCATGGTTACTGCTGTGAATTCAGACTGGGTTCTGGCTGTAAATCTGGAAGCAGTAACGCTCTGGGCGCCAGTCTGTGTCTGTCCGCCTGCGGCCAGCCAGCTTTTATAGCCACCATCCAGAATAGATACTTCTGTATGTCCAAAATATCTGAACATCCACCATGCCCGCGCAGCTGAAAAAAGCGGCGAGCGATCATAAATAACGATATGGTCTGTGTCTTCAATGCCCATCTTACTGATCTCGGCAGCAAATTGCTCAGATGTTGGCAACATATGGGGCAGGGGATTATCAGCCTGTGATACCGCATCTATATCAAAAAATACTGCGCCCGGCAGGTGCGCTTCTTCAAATTCTGCCAGCGCATCTCT
>WTJO01000079.1 GCA_011524805.1 Alphaproteobacteria bacterium | reverse complement strand
ATATTGACAATCACCAGTGGCTGGGCAGTTGTGGGCGGGCTGGCAATAAATGGCCAGGCAATAGAAAAGCTGAACGCCACCAGCAGATGGAAGACGACTGACATCACCAATGTTTTTTTGCTAATCAGTTGCTCAGAACGCATATATCTTCCTGTTTATGCTCACTTTACAGCACGGCATGAAGAAGCCACAAATAGCTAGTTTTCAGGTAGTTCGGCAACCAGCGCAACACGCTCAAAGCCTGCAGACTGGATTCTGCCCATCAAGGCAAGCACTTCGCCATAGGCCACTGCCCTATCGCCTCTGACAAAGATACGCACCTGATTATTTGCCTTTGATATGGCCTTCAGACGGGGCACCAGATTATCTGCATCTATCTCGGTATCCTGCAGAAAAATTTTACCCTGCTTCTGTAATGACACTACCAGAGGTGCCTGATCTGCATTAATCTGGCCAGCCTGTGTTTTTGGCAAATCTACGGGCACACCAACCGTCAGCAGAGGGGCTGTAACCATAAACACAATTAGCAATACCAGCATCACATCAACAAACGGGGTGACATTAATTTCGCCCATTGGCCGATGTGAATGACGCCGCCGTTGGCCGCCTCCTTTATTAACCGACATGCCCATTATGATGACTGCCCTTCATCTATCTGGCGTCCTAGCAAGGTTGAAAATTCCTGTGCAAACACTTCCAGCAGACCGCCAATCTTGTCCATATCGCCTGAAAATTTATTGTAGGCCACCACCGCAGGAATAGCCGCGGCCAGCCCTAGTGCCGTTGCGAATAGCGCTTCTGCGATACCGGGTGCGACCACCGCAAGCGAGGTGTTTTTTGATTCAGCGATTGATGTAAAGCTGTTCATAATGCCCCAGACAGTCCCAAACAGCCCCACAAATGGAGATACCGACCCGATTGAGGCAAGCACGCTCATGCCTGCTTCCAGCTTTTCCATCTCTTTAGTGATGGTAGAGGTCATGCTTCTGTCAATTCGCATCATCACATTTGCGCGCAAGCCTTCTGAGCGGCCAAATGTAAGCCCGTTCATTTTGGCGCGCCGCAATTCATACATGGCAGCCACAAATACCCGTGCCTGTGCAGATTCCGGCTGATCACCAGTTTTGTTATACAGATCTTCAAGTGATCCGCCTGACCAGAAATCATCATCAAATTCAGCCATTGTTTTGCGCTGTTTTCTGAACAGGGCAATTTTAGAAAAGATGATTGCCCACCCCCAGACAGATGCTGCTACCAGCAAAAACATCACAAATTTCACAACAGGGTCAGCTGCCAGAAATAAGCCGATCATGCTCATATCAACGCTGTGAGTCTGAATTGCTGCCTGCTCTAAGGTTACTGTATCTGCCATAACATCCTCTGACTTTTCATGAATATCGCCATATGCCAACTCTGTATTCCTAGCTCACTTAATATGGCTGGGCGCGTTATGCAACGAATAAGCATGTGAATTTAGCCTTTTGTTCCTGTTAATTACTGATCCTGATGGAATAAAGCTATAATCTCAGATAGCTGGGGTGGAAATGCCTTAGGCCCTGAAGTTACGTCAACCCATGCACCATGCACGATAACTCTGGCAGAAATATGGCCATTTTCATGATAGATATTCTGCCTCAGCACACAGGATGCGCGCTTTAATACATCAACAGATGTGCAGACAGCCATCCTGTCATGCAATGTTGACGGGGTTTTATATTCTGCTTCCAGCTTGTGAATAATAAAGCCCTGATTTCGCTCTGACAGCCAGTCTGACAGCGAAAATCCTGCCAGCCTTAACCATGCCGAGCGCGCACGTTCTGCGAAATTTATATAGCTGGCATGATAGGTAATACCGCCCGCATCTGTATCTTCATACTGGATAACCAGCGGATAATGATGCTCGCTATGGCCATCATGCCTGAATATCTCGCCATCCAGCCCTGTCTGGCAAGATGACAGCCATGACGCAAATGACGGATGCGTTTCTGTCATTCGTTTCTGCCTTCTGGGGTATCCGATAGAAAATCAAGTTGTGAAAGCGCAGATTCTGGCGGTGTCATGCCGATATAGGACCAGCCCGAACGGGCAAGACAGCGCCCTCTTGGGGTGCGCATCAGCAAGCCTGTCTGCATCAGATAAGGCTCAATAACCTCTTCCAGCATATCACGCTGTTCTGACAGCACGGCCGCCAGCGTATCCACCCCTACAGGCCCGCCACCATAATGTTCTGCAAGGGTGGTCAGATAGCGCCTATCCATGCCATCCAGCCCCATCTTGTCAACATCCAGCATAATAAGCGCCTTATCGGCTACCTCTGCGGTGATATCAACAACCCCGTCAACAGACGCAAAATCACGTACCCGCCTTAATAGCCGGCCTGCCACGCGAGGCGTGCCACGCGAGCGGGAGGCAATTTCAAGTGCGCCATCATGGGTCAGCGCCATCGACAGCTTATCTGCCTGTGCCGTGACAATCTGTGCGAGCTCGTCATGGCTATAATAATGCATCCGCATCTGGATTCCGAACCTGTCACGAAGCGGGGTGGTAAGCAGGCCTGCTCTGGTAGTTGCCCCGACAAGGGTAAATGACGGCAAATCTATTCTGACTGACCGTGCAGACGGGCCTTCGCCTATCATCAGGTCTAGCTGAAAATCTTCCAAGGCAGGATACAGCACTTCTTCGACAGCAGGATTTAGCCGGTGGATTTCATCAATGAACAGCACATCCCGTGGTGACAGATTGGTCAGCAATGCGGCCAGATCGCCAGCCCGCGCAATCACAGGCCCTGATGTGGCCTTGAACCCCACACCAAGTTCGTTGGCTATAATCTGTGCCATGGTGGTTTTTCCCAGCCCGGGCGGCCCATGCAACAGCGTATGATCCATTGCATCATCTCTGCCAGTGGCGGCATGAATAAACGTTTCAAGATTGCGGCGCCCCTGCCCCTGCCCAATAAAATCAGCCAGATGAAGCGGCCGTAATGCAGGATCGCGGCCTGTCTGGTTTTCTGCAGAAATGAGGCGATCTTCCGGCATTCCAGTATTATCCTGTGTCACTTAGCAGACATCCTTTTCAGGCATATGATGGCTATTATACTGGTTAAACCATGACACATCATAAATTTCAATCTCTGCCCATCTTTTTCAGTGACTGCTGTATCAGGGCAGCCAGATCAAGCTCAGGCGCTTCGGCAAGCGTTGCGCTTACGGCATGAAATGCCTCGGAACGGCTATAGCCAAGATTGACAAGGGCTGACAGCGCATCCTGTGCCAGCGCAGATGCTGTTGCGGCTGAATCTGGAGCGGCATCTGACGGCAGACCGGCAATCTGGCTACTATCAGGGCTTGAAACTGAACCAGCAGCCGAAATCGCGCCAACTTTCTGGGCAAGCTCATTGACAATCCGCAAGGCGATTTTGGGGCCGATACCATCTGCTCTGCTCACCATCGCCTTGTCTGCGGCCAGTATTGCCTGAACCAGCTCTTGCGGGCTGAGCGTACTCAGGATGGATAGGGCGGCCTTTGCCCCTACGCCCTGAACGGTCTGCAACAGCCTGAAAGCCTGTTTATCTTCTGCGCTGGTAAAGCCATATAGGGTAATGGCATCTTCACGCACCACCATTTCAATCAACAGCGTACATATCTCTGGCGGCGACGGCAGGCTGGCAATCATCCTGCCAGTACCATGCACAAGATAGCCAACCCCGCCGACATCAATAATCACCGTGCCAAGCTCTGTCTGGGTAATCCGGCCAGTCAGTGATGCTATCATAATAATGCTAGTCCTTCTGTTTCTCCAGCGCCGCCTCAATTGCGCTGGCAAGCGCAGGATTTGCCGAAAATTTATCTTTTTTTGCTGCCTGTACACGCTGGTGCCTGTCAGTAAGCGATATGCCCGAGCCATGCAGTCCGGAAATCGCAATAGCCAGCGCATCCGCACTGTCACCTGCGGTTATTGTAATTGCCAGAATCCGCGAGACCATATAGGCGATCTGTTCTTTATCAGCCGACCCGCTACCAACCACCGCCTGTTTTACTGCCCGCGCCGATATTTCTGTCAGGGGCAGTTGATGGCGGGCTGTTGCATATATCGCAACCCCGCGTGCCATACCCAGCCGTAACGCAGACCGTGCATTATTATTCATAAAAATATCTTCGATAGCGGCGGCATCTGGAGCAAATTCGGCAATCACCCCGAATAAGCCGTCACCCAGCAGGTTCAGACGATGCGGGTCAGACTGGCGGGGCGTGGTTTTAATCACCCCATGGGCATGATGAACAAGCCTCTGGCCGTCCAGCGATACAACGCCCCAGCCTGTTGCTGTCAGACCGGGATCAATGCCTAGCATCCGCACTAACTCACCCCCTATATGCGCCTAAAAGCATCTGATATTCAGCCCTAGCCATCAATTTTTGCCATGACCTCATCAGAAATTTCAAAATTAAATGATATATTCTGCACATCATCATTATCTTCAAGCACATCAATGAATTTCAGCAATGTTTTTGCCTGATCTTCATCAACTTCAAGCGTATTTTGCGGCACCCATGTAATTTGTGCTTCTTCTGGTGCGCCAAAAGTATCTTCGATCTGATCTCTGGCACTGGCAAAATCTTCTGGTGCTGTGGTTATCACATGGCCTGTTTCATCTGATTCAACATTATCGGCACCTGCTTCTAGTGCTGTTTCAAATACGCTATCAGCATCGCCGGCATCAGCTGTCAGGATAATCTGGCCAACCTTGTCAAACATAAAACTTACCGAGCCTGTCTCACCCAGTGAGCCGCCAAATTTTGAGAAGGCCGCACGTACTTCGGATGCTGTGCGGTTTCTGTTATCTGTCAGCGCTTCCACAATAAAGGCAGTGCCGCCTGTGCCATAGCCTTCATAGCGGATTTCTTCATATAGCTCGCCCTCGCCGCCTTCAGCCTTTTTCAGCACACGTTCGATATTATCTTTTGGCATATTGGCTGCCCGTGCTGCCGCCAGTGCGGTGCGCAGGCGCGGATTTGAGGCAGGGTCTGTGCCATCACGCGCGGCAACGGCCAACTCCTTAATAAGACGGGTAAAGATTTTCGCGCGCTTTTTATCCTGGGCGCCTTTGCGATGCTGAATATTTTTGAATTTGGAATGGCCTGCCATGCCGAACTCCTGCCTTGATACCGTGTTTATCTGTTATAACCGCCCCGGCACAGCGATATGCGCCATGGCTGAAAATATGGCCTAGCATAACGGCTTGGCCAGTTGCATACCAGCATAAAATTATATGTGTTTTTCAGGCATACTATCTGCCGAAATAGTGTATCTCGACTAGATAGTCTGGCTAAGCGCACCGCCTGTCCGGAATGGATAAATGGCATGTGCCAACCCTGATTGCCTGTTAATATCGACCACCAGCCCGCACAGGCTGGGCTCACCTGATGCTACAGACAGGCTACCTTTCCGCTCGCCAGTGAAGCGCGATGTTGCTGCCAGCTTGTCCATGCCAATCACCGAATCATAATTGCCACACATGCCGGCATCTGTCTGATAGGCTGTGCCTGCAGCCAGAATTCTATGATCCGCGGTCGGTATATGGGTGTGGGTACCAACCACCAGACTGGCCTGCCCATCCAGAAAATGCCCCATAGCATTTTTTTCCGAGGTCGCTTCACCATGCACATCTACCACAATCACATCTGCATCACGACCAAGCATGATGGTCTGCATGAGCTGTTTCATCACCATAAAGGCATTCGCATTTTCAGCCATAAACAGATTGCACATCACATTGATAACCGCCAGCCGCATCCCAGAATCAAGCGTGATAGTCACATGGCCAGCCCCCGGAAATTCGGCGCCCATATTTACCGGCCTGATAAGCCTGTTCTGGCGTTCAAGATAGGGCGAAATTTCGCCTTTATCAAATACATGATTGCCTGTGGTCAGCACGTCACATCCGGCCTCAAACAGCCTGTCACAAATCTCCGGAGTGACTCCAAACCCGCCTGCTGCATTTTCACAATTCACAATTGCCGCATCAATGCCAAAATCAGATTTTATCTGAGGCAGCTGGTCTTGAATGGCATTGCGTGCCGCGCGCCCTACAATATCTCCTAAAAACAGAATCCTGTATTCCGTGTCCGATTTATCGCCAATCTCATGGATGGTAGCTGGCCTGGTCATCATCTATCCTTATCAAACTGAACAAAGCGTGACGGGGTTAGCATGCCGTCAAGCGGCTGGTCAAATGCGCCCACCGGCACATGCCGGACAAGCTGTATATCATATCCGGCACCGATAATCGTGACCTTTTTAGCTGATGCGTTCAGGCTGGCCACTGTCCTGTCATAAAAGCCGCCGCCATATCCAAGCCTGAAACCGCGCATATCACATGCCAGAAGAGGCGCGAGTATAATATCAGGCACCAGCATCTCTGCGGTTTCGGACGGCTCTGTAATGCCAAATCTGCCAGATATTAGCGCGGTATCATCAGAAAAGCGGCGGAATGTAAGCGGGGTTGCATCTTCACCTGTCACAGGCAGAGCGGTTATCATGCCTGCCTGTCTACAGGATGCCAGCAAGGGGCGGCAGTCAATCTCGGAGCGGTATGGCCAGAAGCCTGCAATAATGCTGCCTGCCCTGATATGTTCAGGCAACGCTGTCTGAAGGGTTGAAAGCTGGTCTGCCAGCCGGCTTGCAGCATCTGTCTGTGCCTTGTGGGCTGATGCTCTGTGCGCGGCATAGAGGGTGCGCGCCTCAGCCTTGTCCGCAGCTATATCTTCAGTTTCAGCATTCATATCGTTGTAAGCATTTCACGCTCTGGCTGACCGCATTATACACGTCAGCAGGTGATGATATAAGGTGATGACAGCCAGTCCAGCCGTTGGCATGTTTCATCCTCTGTGACCTGTTAAACAGGTGGGCGCCGCGATAATAAAGCCTCGGCTCTATCAGAGGCAGCTCCCTACAGAAGATTATGGTCCCAGGGATTGAAAGGCCTGACGCACTGGCCAGCCATCATCACTTCTGACTTCTAGGCCAAACTGCGTTATTTCGCAAGTGTTGCCGTGATAGTGTTTATCCGCATTGCGGCCTGTTCAATCTTCTCGGCAATCGCATTGGTGTCTATTTTCGGAGAGTTGGCTGGCTGGCTCTGGCTGGCGCTGGCCACCTCGTCTGCCATCATGATAGATACAATCGCCAGAAGCCAGCTTTCAGGCACCTGACCTGCCTGTGATTTGAGTTGCTGAAGCCGCGAATCAACATCGGCAGCAAGTGCCAGAATATGATCTTCACTGCCCTCATCACATCCCATCTGATAGGACTGACCATTCAAGGTTACGCTTACAACTGTCTGTGCCATAATTGTTCCCCTAGCTTGCCCCGCCGCTATTCTGAGATGACAGGATAAGACCGCTGGCTTCGCTAACCAGTGATTTCAGCCGCGCCAGCTCATCCTGAACAGCCTCTTTTTCTGCTGCTGACAGACTAGCTGACGCCTCTGTTGCGCCTGTATCAGCCTGTCCTGCATCAGTGTGAATCATCTCTGCCCGCTCTGAGACAGCGCGTTCCAGAGATACAAGTGCAGTCTGCAATGCCTGAAAGGCTTGTTCGATAGATTCGCTCATCTGACCTGTCTGATTTTATCAAAAACCGAAGTTAGCTATTAGGACACACCTTAAAATGCAGTAAGAAAATTCTGTATATACGTTCGTGGCGATGCATTGGCATTTGCCCTGTTACACAGATTTTCGCACAGGTGCGATCATCTCTCGAAGAGTGCGTCAATTAAGAAAAAAAAACAAGATGCACAACAGCTTGCTATCCAATCTTACATCACATTCCCAATCTATCATTCCTTTTAATTCAACAGTTTCAGCAGCCTTGGCATCAGATATGTTTTTTTAAGCCGACCATATGAACAACGTCAACGCGGTTATTTTGGTCATGATGAGATTGACGAATCAGCAGAAGATTGGCATTGTGCGCGGCATGCGATTATCATCATCATATGACAACCAGCCTGAACAGCCATGCCGCCTGAGCGGCGGGTGCGTCAGTATTATGTCCGGCCGGTAATATGGTGCAGTTAATTTCGTCTCACTCTATCTTGCCTTGTGATTTAGGATAATATGATGACTTCTTCTCTGCCGCCTCTCTCTCCGCCTTCGCCTGTAAATACCGATATGGCCAATGCCATCAGAGCGTTGTCAATGGACGCTGTACAGGCAGCAAATTCAGGACACCCCGGCGCGCCGATGGGATTTGCAGATGTTGCTACCGTATTATTCGCGCGGCATCTAAAATTTGATCCGATGCGTCCGCATTGGCCTGACAGAGACAGATTTGTTCTATCTGCTGGCCATGGCTCGATGCTGATATATGCCCTGCTTCATCTGACAGGCTATCAAGATATGACAATGGATGATTTGCGCCAGTTCAGACAATTAGGCGCAAAGACAGCAGGCCACCCTGAATTTGGACATGCGTCAGGTATTGAAACAACCACAGGCCCGCTGGGACAGGGCATTGCCAATGCGGTTGGGATGGCAATGGCCGAGCGTCATCTTAATGCACGCTATGGAGATGAGCTGGTATCTCATTTCACCTATGTCATGGCGGGTGATGGCTGTCTGATGGAGGGAATTTCGCAGGAAGCTATTTCGCTGGCAGGTCATCTCAAACTGGGGCGGCTGATTGTGCTGTTTGATGATAACAGCATTTCGATTGACGGGCCTACTGATCTGTCTGTCTCGGAGGATATATCAAAACGTTTTGAGGCAGCAGGCTGGCAGGTGCTGTCATGTGATGGCCATGATATGGACGCTACAGACAGCGCAATAACAGCCGCAAAATCTGATCTCTCTCGCCCTACACTGGTGCGCTGTAAAACTGTTATCGGCAAAGGCTCACCTGCAAAGGCAGGTACCTCAAAGGCGCATGGCTCGCCACTGGGAGATGACGAGATTGCCGCCACAAGACAGGCAATTGGCTGGCCTCATGCACCTTTTGACATTCCTGAACAGGTCAAAACTGACTGGCTGGCGGCGGGTGCGCGCGGCAAAGCTGACTGTGATGCATGGCAGGCACGGCTGGAGGCAAGCCCTCAATCAGACCAATTCAGTCAGGAACAGACAGGCGATATCTCTGCACAGACAGCACAGGCAATAGCCGGTCTTAAGGCCAAGCTGGTGGCAGAGCCAGCCAAGTTAGCCAGCCGTGTTGCCAGCCAGATGACGATCAATCATCTCGTTGAAACTGTGCCTAATTTGATGGGTGGCTCTGCTGACCTGACAGGCTCAAACAACACAAAGGCAGATACGCAAGACGGCTTTTCTGCAGATAATTATGCTGGCAGCTATATCTATTATGGCGTGCGTGAACATGGTATGGCGGCCGCGATGAACGGTATCGCGCTTCACGGCGGAATCGTGCCCTATGGTGGCACATTTCTGGTCTTCACAGATTATTGCCGCCCGTCAATCAGACTGTCTGCACTGATGGGTCAGCGTGTTATCTATGTTATGACACATGATTCAATCGGGCTTGGCGAAGATGGCCCTACTCACCAGCCAGTTGAGCATCTGGCGGCGTTGCGGGCTATTCCCAATCTGACTGTCTTCCGCCCTTGTGATGTAGTTGAGACAGCCGAATGCTGGCAGATGGCACTTGATAACAGAACAGGCCCGTCTGTGCTGGCACTGTCACGTCAGGGATTACCACAAATGCGGCTGGGAGACGATATCGCCCCGCTGAAATCAGCAAAAGGCGGCTATATAGTGCGCCCCGAGACAGCCGGCGCGCCAGAGGTAACACTGATTGCGACAGGCTCTGAAGTCGCCATTGCCCATGATGCACAGAAGCAGCTGGAAGCAGACGGCACATCTACACGGCTAGTTTCTGTGCCATCACTTGATATTCTGCTGGCGCAGGAACAGAGCTATATTGACAGTCTGCTCGGCACAGACACCAGACTGGTAATCATAGAAGCAGGGATTGAAATGGGATGGCATCAGCTAACGGGCGGACGTGGTAGCTTTATTGGCATGTCCAGCTTTGGTGCGTCAGCACCGGCATCTGATCTATATTCACATTTCGGCATTACAGCAGAGGCTATAATTGAGGTGGCGAAAAAAGCTTAGCCAATATAGCATTCTCAGACAAACCTATAAGAGAGAACAAAAAGCATATGACAACACGGATTGCGATTAACGGGTTTGGCCGGATTGGACGGCTGGTTCTGCGGGCGCTAGCCGAAAACGGGCATGATGAGATTGAAATTGTTTCGATAAATTCACCCGGTTCGGCAGATATCATGGCGCATTTGCTTGAATTTGATTCAACCCATGGCAAATTCAAAGGTGATATCAGACTTGATGGCGAGACGCTTGATATTGGCACGGGTGCAGCTATCAGACTTACCCATGAGCGCAATCCGCAAGACCTGCCGCATGCAGAGCTTGGCATTGATGTGGTGCTTGAATGTTCTGGTAAATTTAACAGCCGTGACAAAGCCTCTGCCCATCTTGATGCAGGCGCGAAAAAAGTGCTTATCTCGGCGCCTGCTTCAGGTGCTGATCATACCGTTGTGTACGGCGTTAACCATGAGCAGATGACAGCAGATCATCTAATCGTCTCTAATGCGTCATGCACCACAAACTGCCTTGCACCAATGGCCAAAGTAATGAATGAAGCCTTTGGGATTATATCAGGCAATATGACCACCATCCATGCCTATACAGGGGATCAGAATATTCTGGATAATTCGC
>WTJO01000241.1 GCA_011524805.1 Alphaproteobacteria bacterium | reverse complement strand
TGCTTGGTCTGGTATCTCCCGAGGGATGATTATGCACCAGAATAATAGCCGCCGCGCCTCTGTGAAGTGCCAGCTTTACAATTTCAAGCGGGAAAATAGCTATCCTGTCAATCGTGCCTTCAAATAGCAAATCGTCAGAGATGATCTTATTCTGATTATCAAGGCAAATCGCCATCAGCTTTTCAATCTTCTCATGGCCTAGCGTTGTAATGCAGTAATGCTGGACAGCTTCCCAATTTGACAGAATTGGCCGCTCATAGGCCTGTATTCTTGCCGTTCTGTGGCTCAGTGATTCTAGTAATTTTATAAGCAGTGCGGATTTCTCGCCAACACCCTCTATTTCAGTAATCTGGTCAATCGGTGCAGCGGCGAGGGCGCCCAGATGTTTGAATTTTGCAAGTAACTGTTTTACCTGCGGTTTTACATCCCCTCTGCCGATACTGTAATATAACAGTATTTCCAGCCATTCCTCATCTGAAAGTGCAGATGCTCCTTTATCTAGTAGCTTCTGCCGCATACGCTGTCTATGGCCAGCAGTTAATTTCTGAGCTGGCATGATATATCCCCCTTCATCTGTGAGGCATGAATAATTAGCCTCTGTCCAGATTATTGGGCAGAAAAGGTTAATTTTAGATTAAGATTGTCAATAATTGTGTAAAATAACGTCAGTAGGGTGGAAAATTCATGGCTTTTGCAGAGTTAGTGAAAATTTCTGCGCCGGTTTCGGTTATTCCGATGGAATGTTCAAACTGGGCAGACAGACTTTTATCTCTGGTTACCGCTGTCCAGCCATCTGCAAGAATTTTAGTATCATGATTACCTGCATTAATCATTGGCTCAATGGTAAATATCATTCCCGGCTTCAGCGCCATACCTACGCCAGCGTTGCCATAATGAAGCACAGTGGGTGCTGTGTGGAATACCTGTCCTAGCCCGTGACCGGTGAAATCTCTGACCACAGAAAAGCGGTTATTATGGGCATGGGTCTGGATAGCGGCACCAATATCACCCAGCGTGTTGCCGGGTTTTGCCGCCTCAATGCCAAGCATCAGACATTCATAGGTAACACGACAGAGGTTTTTTGCCTTCACAGATGGCTCGCCTACCCAGTACATGCGTGAACTATCGCCATACCAGCCATCTAAAATAACAGTAATATCAATATTTAAAATATCACCATCTGCCAGCTTCTTTTCAGACGGGATGCCGTGACAGACAACATGGTTCAGCGAAATACAGGTAGATTTTGGAAAGCCCTTGTAATTCAACGGCGCCGGAATGGCGTTATGTGCCAGAATATATTCATGGCAGATTGTATCAAGTTCCAGCGTGGTGATGCCTGCTGTGACATGTTCTGTTATCATATCAAGCACTTCGGCTGCCAGCGCGCCTGCTTTACGCATGGCAGCAAAGCCATTTTCATCATGGAGTATTACAGGTTCTGTTCGCATCTTGGGTGATATTCTCTGATTATATAATGCTATGCTAAGATAATATAGCATCAAAGCCTGTCTGAATAGCTTTCAAATGATGTAAAAACAGCTATATCTAAAGTCGATAGCAAAAATTGATCCAAGAGGTGTTTATGTCTAACCCCACTGCCGGCATTCTTGTAATAGGTGACGAGATATTATCTGGCCGCACAAAAGATAAAAATATTGGCTGGCTTGCAGATGAGCTGACTGCTTTGGGTATATCTCTTAGACAGGCCAGAATAATTGCTGATGACAGGCAGACAATTATCGATAATGTGCGTGCGCTGTCTGAGGCCTATGACTATGTTTTTACGTCTGGCGGTATTGGCCCCACCCATGATGACATTACCACTGAATCAATCGCCTGCGCATTCGGGGTTGAGGTAATACGCCACCCCGAAGCAGAAGCCAGATTGCTGAAACATTATCAGGGGACGGATATTGAATTTAACGAAGCGCGCCAGAAAATGGCCGATATTCCTGAAGGCGCAACGCTTATTGATAATCCTGTGAGTGCCGCACCGGGCTATCAGATTGAAAATGTATTTGTGATGGCAGGGGTACCCTCAATATTGCAAAGCATGTTTCATGGTTTTAGTGCGCAGCTTACAGGCGGCGTCCAGCCGCGCCGCATTACGGTTCAATGCGCGATTGGCGAAGGCACAATCGCAGATATTATGCAGGCCATTTCTGACCAGTTTCCTGAGGTAAGTGTTGGCTCATACCCATGGTTCAAGCCCGGCCAGTTTGGCACTGCGGTGGTGCTGACCTCAACAGATTCAGAACGGGCAGGTCAGGCGGCAGAGGCATTGATGACGCAAGTGCGTGAACAGGGCTTTGGTGCCGACATAGATGATAACGCCAAATAGGGCTATCGGGCAGGCTATTAGCTGTCCCATGGCCCGCGTTTACGCCTGAAGCTGGGCACCGAGCTTTTACCTGATTTCCGATAACGATCACGTGCCTCTGATTTTAGCTCGTCCAGCCCGATGGGTGTCGCCGACCAGCCTTTTGGGCTGTCGCCGGCACCGAACAGTTTCACATCTTTTCTGATAAAGAACGGCACACAGACCATGCCAGTAATAAAGCCGCCAATATGCGCAAAATAGGCTACACCGCCGCCGCCATCTAGCGCGGCTGGTGCAGCC
>WTJO01000200.1 GCA_011524805.1 Alphaproteobacteria bacterium | reverse complement strand
AGGGTTAGGGTTAGGGTTAGGGTTAGGGTTAGGGTTAGGGTTAGGGTTAGGGTTGGGGTTAGGGTTAGGGTTAGGGTTAGGGTTAGGGTTAGGGTTAGGGTTGGGATTAGGGTTAGGGCTAGGGTTAGGGTTAGGTTTAGGCTTAGGGTTAGGGTTAGGGTTGGGGTTAGGGTTAGGGTTAGGGTCAGGGTTAGTGGTTATTTTCATCCCATTGCCCTGCCTGGTAGATCGCCAGGAGGGTGAGCTGGGCCTGCTTCAAGGCCCCCTCCACATGAGGCCTGGGAAGAGAAGACCTAAGAATGTTGATCAAAAAGCTAAGCATGTGGATGAAAGACCTAAGGATGTATTCGAGATGATGTGTTCAGTGTGGTTGAAAGCCTGATCCACAATATCTTATGGTATTTCTTAGCATTGTGTGAAGCATTCTCCCGAAGAAATGGTGTGAAGCATTCTCCTCTGGACATCCCTTTCTTTCTTTGGGGGCCTGGGGGCCATCTTCTCCAGCCTCTCCAGATCGAGCCTCTGCCTCTCGATATCCCTCAAGTGCTTGGCCGCCTGGGAACTGAAGCTTTCTGCAGATTCCTAGGGTTCCAGGTTCAGGGTTATTTTCTAGTTGTTTTAAGAATTGCCTCCTAAGGATGTTTGGTTAATCTCTGATTTCTGTGGCTCTGGGTCCTGGTTATCCTTCTGCCACCCGTTCATGTTCAGCAGGAACTCATCGCGACGCTTCTGCTTAGCCTCGACGAGGCGAGGGTCCAGGGCCTGGACTGCCTGAGCAAAGCAGGTCAAGATCCTGAACACCTGCATTTCCCTAAGGGGTTCCTTGACTTTCCATTGCTTTACATGGTGCTTCACTGCTTATCTTTCTCATGCATAGGTTCTTATACATGATGGGCCTTATCTGTCTGTGTCTCTCCCAGGGACCCCCTTTCTGTTCGTGCCCACTGTCTCCAGGTACTTGTGCCACTCGAAGAGCTTGCTCACCGCTGGCAGAGATGGCAAAGACATGCAAGGCAGTCACAGCATAGAGAAGGCATGGACATAGAAAGGTCATAACATAGAAAGGTCACAACATGGAAAGTCTTGTGATGGATTCATATTGTTGCATCAGGCATAGCACAACATAACATGACTGACAGCACCCAGGCCTGTGAGCATCTTCTCGGACCAAGTGTACTGGGCGTCCAGCAGTGGCATTCCCTGGAGGGCCTTCATCAGCTCATGGTCGCAGAAGCTGGCGCTCAGAAGGCCGTCCTCGCAGGCATCCTTGGAAGGTGTGCGGGAAATGATGTGTTAGTACATCTGGTGCTGAAACACCTGTTGGGAAGTCCTGCTGGGAAAGTCTGATGGGAAGCTCTGCTGGAGAGTCTGCTGGAGAGTCCTGGGAACATCTGGTAGAAGGTTAGCTCAGGGTCTAGGGTTCTGCTGCTAATGACCGAGGTGAGCATCTGGTCGTTGACCTTCAGCAAGGAGAGGAACCTTGTGAGGTACAGGATGTGCTCATTGGTCCTCTCAACCTTCATTCGGATGATCCCCGCATAGTTCTTGAACTTCTGCATGGCCTCATGCAACTGCTTCTCCATGGCAAGGCCCTCCTTTTTCAAGGGGTAGTCCATGCGAGATCCATGCACCTGTTGGGAGATATGCTGGGAGATATGCTAGGGGGTCCCTGGGGAATCTGCTGGGAGGTCTCCTGGGAAAGCCTTGGCTGAGCTGGAGAATCTGCTGGGAAATCTCCTGGGAGATCTCTCCAAGGGCTGGGAGCTGGGACTGGCTGGCTGGCTGGATTGGCCTTATTGGGGAACTTCCTCTCCTTGAACTCAGAGGCCACCTCGACCTTCATGGTCTTCAGCTCTGGGATCTCCAGAGCCTTCTTCAGGAGTTTGTTGTTGTCCTGCAGCATGGCCTGTGGGAGGCTGAGGTGTAGGGTTCAGTGTCTTAGGGTCTAGGGCTGTAGGCATTGGTTCAGATAAGCCTGGGGTTTTTGGGTTTCAGGGTCTAGGCCTTTAAGCTTTGGGGCTTTAGGGTTCAGGGTTTCAGGATTCTTAGTGGTTTCAGGTTCAGGGTTTCCACTCAGCCCTGGCCACCACAGCCGTGCTCAACTGGTCAGTCTGCTCCTCCTTCTTGGCCTCCTGGGCCTCCTTGGGAGGCTCCCCCTCCTCTGCCTCCCCTGGCTGCATCTGGAAGGGGTCAGCAGCTGGGGGAGGAGCAGTATCAGGGAACCGGCACACCAAGGGCTTTGCCGGAGCCCCATTGATGTGGAGCACCTGTAGGCCCAAGGATATAGACATAGACATGCAGCTGAGACCAAATCTCCTCATCAGGCCTAGCATGTATAAAACTGTATGCTGTGTTCTTCTGTGGATATTTATTTGCTTTACCTGAAGACCTCCATCGTCATTGCGACCCAGGTCTTCTTCGGCACTGCCGATGGGGCATCAGCCACCATCGGCAGCGGAGGCGTCCACTGCTTCTTCTGCTCCTCCCCACCCTCCTTGGAGCCTCAGTCAATGCACCCCAAGAACAGTCAAACATCAGGCCTGAGGCTCTGAGCACTCAGGACATGAGCTTAGAACTCGAAGCACCAGGTGCAGCCACACAACAACACATGAGTTTCTGGACTTAAGCCCTTGGC
>WTJO01000246.1 GCA_011524805.1 Alphaproteobacteria bacterium | reverse complement strand
GCTTTCGCCACATTGTTAATCAGTTCCATAATGGTCACTGTCTTGCCCACACCGGCGCCGCCAAACAGGCCAATCTTACCACCCTTTGCATAGGGTGCCAGCAGGTCAATCACCTTAATGCCTGTCACCAGAATTTCAGCTTCTGTAGACTGATCAACATATTCCGGTGCTGTTCTATGAATTGGGAAAAGGGTCTTAGCCTTAAGCGGCTTGCCTTCGTCAATCACATCACCGATCACATTGATAATCCGGCCGAGTGTTTCAGGGCCAACCGGCACCGAGATAGGTGCGCCAGTATCTTCAACTGCTGCACCACGCACCAGACCTTCTGTGGCGTCCATCGCAATGGTACGCACAGTGTTTTCGCCCAGATGCTGTGCTACTTCAAGCACAAGCCGCTGGCCGTTATTGTCAACTTCCAGCGCATTCAAAATATCGGGAATAGCCCCGTCAAATTCAACGTCAACAACAGCGCCGATAACCTGGCTGACTTTTCCAACTGCATTTTTTGCCATATCGCGTGACTCCAGCGGTTTTTTACTCTGATGTACCTACAGCGCCTCAGCACCTGAGATGATTTCAATCAGCTCTTTGGTGATATTTGCCTGACGGGTACGGTTATACACAAGGGTTAGACGATCGATCATGTCACCAGCATTGCGGGTGGCATTATCCATCGCTGTCATTCTGGCCGCAAGTTCGGCGGCCGAAGATTCTAGCAGGGCACTGAAAATCTGTGTCGACAGGTTGCGTGGAAGCAAATCTGCCAGCAATTCAGCTTCTTCAGGCTCATATTCGAAACTGGCTGTCATGCCAGCATCTGAATCAGTTTCACTATCATCTATCTCTGCAGGAATGAGCGATTTATGTGTCACTTCCTGCGTGATAGCATTTACAAACCGGTTATATAGCAGCGAGGCTGAATCAAATTCGCCTGACTCAAAACCGGAAATAATTTTGCCTGCAATCTCTGCTGCATCACCATAGGCAATGTCAGAGCCCTGCACATTTTCAACATGGTCGAAAATGTCGGCAATCTCTTCAGACCTCAGCGCGTCTGCTGCCTTGCGGCCTACAAAATACAGCTTTACTGTTTTGCCATCTGCTGTTGCCTTTGCCACAGCCTGTCTGGCCGCACGGGCAATAGACCCATTAAAGCCGCCACATAGCCCTTTATCGGCAGACACCACCACCAGCAGATGCGCACGCACATTCTGGCGGCCGACCAGCAATTCTGATGCTGACTGCCTGTCTGCTTTAGCGGCAAGGCTGGAGATTACCTGGCTCATACGCAGGGCATAGGGCCGGCCAGATTCAGCCGCATCCTGTGCGCGGCGTAACTTGGCAGCAGCAACCATCTTCATCGCAGAGGTAATTTTCTGCGTTGATTTGACGCTGTTAATCCGTGTTTTCAGATCCTTCAGATTTGGCATCGTCTTGGATACTCCCTTGCTCGTGGCGTTGAGGAGCGCATTATATCGCTCCGTTCATCGCCTCGCACTCAGTTCAGCTAGGCAAAGCTCTTGGCAAATTGCTCAATCGCATCGCGCAGTTTAGTTTCGGTCTTATCTGAAATTGCCTGCTCATCTCTGATAGCTGTCAGAATATCCTGACCTGAACCTCTGAGCATATCAAGCAGACCTTCTTCAAAGCGGCCAACATCTGTTAGCGCTACCTGATCAAGATAGCCTTTCACACCGGCAAAAATCACGGCAACCTGCTCTTCTACCACCATCGGGCTATATTGAGGCTGTTTCAGCAATTCTGTCAGGCGTGCGCCACGTTCCAGCAACTGTCTTGTTGATGCATCCATATCTGACGCAAACTGGGCAAAGGCAGCCATTTCACGATATTGGGCTAGTTCCAGCTTGATAGAGCCGGCCACCTGTTTCATCGCCTTAATCTGCGCGGCAGAACCCACGCGGGACACTGACAGACCCACATTCACCGCCGGACGGATACCTTTATAGAACAGGTCTGTTTCAAGGAATATCTGTCCATCTGTAATCGAAATCACATTGGTTGGAATATAGGCAGACACGTCCCCTGCCTGAGTTTCGATAACCGGCAGCGCTGTAAGCGAGCCCGAACCATTATCAGCATTCATTTTCGCGGCGCGTTCCAGCAGGCGTGAATGCAGATAGAACACGTCACCCGGATAGGCTTCACGACCTGGCGGACGGCGAAGCAGAAGGCTCATCTGGCGATAGGCAACAGCCTGTTTTGACAAATCGTCAAACACCACCAGCGCATGCATGCCGTTATCACGGAAATATTCACCCATCGCAGAGGCCGTATAGGGTGCCAGAAACTGCATAGGGGCGGGGTCTGACGCTGTCGCCGCAACCACAATCGAATATTCCATCGCGCCATTTTCTTCTAGCGAGCGCACAATCTGTGCCACGGTGGAACGCTTCTGGCCAACTGCCACATAAATACAGAACAGCTTTTTGGCATCATCACCACCCGCCGCATCATTTACAGCTTTCTGGTTGATGAACGTATCAATAGCAATCGCTGTCTTGCCTGTCTGGCGGTCACCAATAATCAGCTCACGCTGGCCACGACCGATAGGGATCAGACTGTCAATCGCCTTCAGGCCTGTCTGCATTGGCTCATGCACTGACTGGCGCGGCA
>WTJO01000056.1 GCA_011524805.1 Alphaproteobacteria bacterium | reverse complement strand
AAGAATATCATGCCCCTGCATGTTCAGGAAATGCAGCAGATCTATAAATATCCAGTTTTCGACCAACTTATCCCCGTCCCTTCGATACATATCCACTACCCGCATATCTGCATAGCCATCAAAGGGGGGCATGCCCAGATAGCCGCCTGTCGGCTTCAGGCTGAGATTAGGCCAGCCGAAAAAGCCGCCATAATTGCCTTCGGCCATCCGGCAGATATGGCCATTAAACCGCCGCCCTTCATTCTGGGTTCTGAAAGGGCGCTGATGCTGCTGAATATACCGCTCGATGGTGTAGCTGGCGCCAATGCCGGTTGGCCCCCACCAGATCATGTCATCATGCCAGCACTGGCCAAGCTCTTCTTGCGGGGTGGCATACTGCCCCTGATTTATATCGCCTATCATCCGGTTGATCAGCGCTAATGTTGCAGTGCCTGTTGCCGCGTCCTGGCTGTCAAATAACAGCCCGTCATGGGTGGCAGGGCCAGGCTGGACAAGATGAATACCTGTCTGCTCGGCAATTGGCCACAGGCCAGTCTGTGCCATCAGATGAGGCAGATCAATGAACAGGGCTGTCTCAGTAATTTTATTATGTTCAATTTTGTGAAATTCGGCATAACGCAGCATGATAAGCTTTTGATTTGGGGCGATACCTGCAAAAGGCTGATCAAACAGCCCGATAAAATGCCCCATTGAGGCTACCCAGACAGAGTTAAATCCGTCAATTTCATTTCTGCCTGCAAAGAAAATATCCTGTCTGCGGCGAAGCGCCGAAAAGGCTGTTTTGAGAGGCACATAAAAGGCCGAGCAGACCGAATCAGCGCCATGCTGTTCATGAAATGGGTGCATGCCGCGCCACAAATAGCTATCTGATACATAGCTGGACAAGATAGCGGGCAGAGCTGATATATTTGCTGAATCTATTGATTTCTGCCAGTTAAGCACAATTGCTTTTGCCTGATCCAAGCTGTCATGCATAATCTTTGCTCCGTTATCTTGCCGGCAGGGTAAAAAGAGGCTTGCCAAATAAACATAGCTTCTTCTACCATTTTTGCATAGGTATGCAAAATATGTTGTACGGGGCGGATACATATAAAGATGGCGTCGATAGAACTGAAGAATATCAATAAAAGCTGGGGTCAGTTTATTGCTGTTGATGACTTTAATCTAACTATATCTGATAATGAATTTCTGGTTCTGCTAGGCCCTTCGGGCTGTGGGAAAACCACCACCATGCGGATGATAGCCGGGCTTGAAGATGCCAGTTCTGGCGATATTCTGATAGATGGCAGACGGGTCAATGAGCTGGAACCCAAAGACAGGGATGTCGCGATGGTGTTTCAGTCTTACGGGCTATATCCCAATATGAACGTCTATGAGAATATCCGCTTTCCGCTGAAGGTTAGAAAGATTGACCCTGCCAGTCATGATGAGAAGGTGCGCCGCGCCTCAGCAATGGTAGAGCTAGACGAGTTTCTGCATCGCAAGCCAGCAGAATTATCTGGCGGTCAGCGCCAGCGTGTTGCGCTTGCCCGCGCCATTGTCAGAGAGCCAAATGTCTTTTTGATGGATGAGCCGCTATCAAATCTTGATGCCAAGCTACGTGTCTCTACCCGTGCCCAGATAAAGCACCTTCAGCATGAGCTAAAGGTCACCACCATCTATGTCACCCATGATCAGATAGAGGCTATGACGCTAGCTGACCGTGTTGTGGTGATGAATAAAGGGCTTATCCAGCAGATAGGCACACCAACGGAAATTTATGACCGGCCTGCCAATTTATTTGTGGCCGGCTTTATCGGCAATCCGGCAATGAATTTGATAGAAGGTCAGGTAAAGGCCGGCATATTTTCAGCAGATAACATCACTGTCAAAGGCCTGAAGATAGCAGATGGCAACATCACTCTGGGGTTCAGGGCAGAAGATGCATATATAACAGACACACCATCTGGCGCACAGATAACAGCAGCTACCTACGCAATGGAACTGCTAGGCGATGCGACAATGGTAACAGTAACATCTGGCCAGTCGCTTGTAGCGGTAAAGGCTCATAAAGAATTCCGGACAGAGATCGGGGCTGAGGTCTGTATTTGTGTTCCGGAAGCAAGCTGTCATCTGTTTGACAGCCAGACAGGTGAAAGATTGGAAAGTGGCGCTTCTGGCTAAGCTGAGCACATCTGTCTAATCTGAAACCATCATGATGACAGCGCTGTCTGTTATTACAAATCGAGGGAGAGAACTATGTATCTTAGAAACCTAGCAATCGCATCTGCAGTCGCCATCATGGCAAGCACAGCTGCACATGCCTGTCAGATATCGGCGCGGGTCAGCGTTGTCGGAAACGAATTTCCGGCAATTCAGACTGTCGGCAAATTCGCACAGGCATGTAGTGGTGCAGAAGTAACCACCAACCTGACCGCAGACCATCAGAAAATCAATGTAGCAGGTATGAGTGGCAATCCAGCAGAATATACCTCTGCCATTATTGCCAATTCATCTATTGTTGCACTGATGAATGAAGATGTTATCCGTCCGCTTGATGATCTGGTCGCAAAACATGGCGGCAATCTCAAGAAAAACCAGCTTATTACAATTAATGGCAAGGTGATGGCTGTTGCCTTTATGGCGAATGCCCAGCATCTGGTTTATCGTGAAGATGTGCTGAAGAAAATCG
>WTJO01000031.1 GCA_011524805.1 Alphaproteobacteria bacterium | reverse complement strand
AGCTTCTTGCCTTTCAGCACATTCACATCCAGATCATTATCACGATTATGTTCACCCACAATCATGCCCAGATATACCTTATCCTGAGGATTCACAAACATATGGCCGCGATCCTGCAAATTGAAAAGCGCGTAGGCCACTGCCTGTCCTGTCTCTGTCGAGATAAGCGCCCCATTTCTTCGGCCTGAAATATCACCTTTAAAGGGCGCATAACTATGATACAGCCTGTTCAAAACGCCGGTGCCTCTTGTATCGGTGAGGAACCGGCTCTGAAATCCGATTAGCCCGCGTGAGGGCGCAAGAAATGTCAGGCGCGTTTTGCCGGCCCCTGCGGTGCGCATATCTACCATTTCGGCCTTGCGCTGGTTCAGACTGTCAATCACCGTGCTGGCATAGTCTGAATCAACATCTACAATCACCTCTTCAATCGGCTCGTGACGGCTGCCATCAATCATCTTGAAAAGCACACGCGGGCGGGATACCGTTAGCTCAAATCCCTCACGCCGCATGGTTTCTATCAGCACGCCAAGCTGAAGCTCGCCTCTGCCGCCAATCTCGAAACTGTCTTTTGACTCGCTTTCATCAAAGGTGATAGCAACATTTACCTCTGCTTCTGCCAGTAACCTCTGGCGGATCATGGTAGAAGTCACCTTGTCGCCTTCGGTACCGGCAAGCGGGCTGTCATTTACCGTGATGGTCACAGACATGGTTGGCGGGTCAATCGGTGTTGATGTAAGCGCCTGTGTTACCGCAGGCGAGGCAATGGTATCTGACACAGATGCCTGTGTCAGACCGGCGATACAGACAATATCCCCTGCCTTGACAGACTCAACTGCCACTCTCTGCGTACCTTCAAATTTCAGCAATTTGGTCAGCCTGCCTTTTTCAACAATTCTGCCATCAAGTGACAGCGCATGCACTGTCTGGTTGATGCTAGCCGAGCCCTGCATTACCCTGCCGGTAAGACAGCGTCCAAGAAACTGATCAGAATCAAGCAGAGTCGCCAGCATCGCAAATTCCCCGTCTTCAGGCAGGTGCGGCGGCGGCACATGCGAAACCACCACATCCAGAAGGGGCGCCAGCGAGCTACGTTCTTCATCTAGGTCGGCAACACACCAGCCATCTCTGCCAGAGGCATACAGGATCGGAAAATCTAGCTGCTCGTCATTTGCATCAAGCGCCACAAACAGGTCAAACACTTCATCAACCACAGCCTCGGAACGGGCATCCGGCTTATCAACCTTATTAATAATCACAATCGGACGCAGCCCCTGCGCAAGCGCCTTGCCAAGCACAAATTTGGTCTGCGGCATAGGCCCTTCGGCAGCATCAACCAGCAATATTACACCATCTGCCATGTGCAGAACTCGCTCAACCTCGCCGCCAAAATCGGCATGTCCGGGCGTATCAATGATATTCAGCCGGTAACCAGACCATAATACAGAGGTTGGTTTTGCCAGAATGGTAATGCCGCGTTCTTTTTCCAGATCACCGGAATCCATCAGCCTTTCAGCGATTTGCTGGTTATCCCGAAACATACCAGCCTGTTTCATGATCGAATCAATCAAGGTAGTCTTGCCATGGTCAACATGGGCAATAATTGCAATATTTCGTAACTCTTCACTCATCATGATTCTCTTTTTTTAGGTGCTGGCAGACAACAATGTAATTCAGGATAGCTACTCTACAAGTCCTTCGCGCAGGACTACCCCTTCAGCTTTCATGGCAGATATCTGTGTATGTAATGAGCCGTCAAGGTCAATTGCGCGGCAGGCTGGCAGGACAATTTCTACCTGATAACCGCACCTCACCGCATCACGTGCCGAAAAGGCAACACAGTAATCTGTTGCCAGACCGCACATAACCAGCTTGCTGATATTGCGTGCTTTCAGATAGCCATCTAGTCCTGTTACGGTCTTCTGGTCATTTTCAAAAAAGGCAGAATAGCTATCAATTGACGCTCTGAAGCCTTTTCTGATCACAGTCTGGGCTGCATGACTGTTCAATTCGGGATGAAATTCGGCACCTGCACTGCCAATCACACAATGATCAGGCCATAATACCTGCTGGCCATAGGGCATTTCGGTCAAATCAAACGGGTTTTTATCTTTATGCATACTGGCAAAACTGGCATGGTCTGCCGGATGCCAGTCCTGTGTCAGAATGATATTAGCGGCACGGTCAATCATCTGGTTTATCGGCGCGACTACATCATCTCCGCCAGCCACCGCCAAAGCGCCGCCCGGACAGAAATCAATCTGAACATCTATGACAATAAGCGCGGTATCCTTATCCTTGAGCATCTGCTATCTCTGTCCTTTTATCCGCCTGTTGCCTGTTTCCAGTGTTTGCGGCAAAGCGATATATACCGCTCATTGCCGCCAATTTCAATTTGCGCACCATCTGTGATTACCGTGCCATCTTCTGACTGGCGTATCACCATAATCGCCTTACGCCCACAATGGCAGATGGTTCTGATCTCGCGCAGATCATCAGCAATAGCCAGTAACGCAGCTGAGCCGTCAAACAGCTTGCCCTGAAAGTCGGTGCGCAGGCCATAACACATTACCGGTATGCCTGTCTCATCTGTGATTTGCGATAGCTGCCATACCTGATCTGCGGTCAGAAATTGCGCTTCATCGACCAGCACACAGGAAAGCGGGGTGTTGGTATGCACATCATCAACCAGACCGGCAATATCGGTATCAGGCGAAAAGGTATAGGCATCCGCCCCGAAGCCAATGCGTGAGGCAATCCGGCCAGTACCTGCCCTGTCATCAAGCCGGGCTGTCAGCAACAGCGTATTCATGCCCCGTTCCTGATAGTTATGAGAGGCCTGAAGCAGGATAGTCGATTTTCCGGCATTCATCGCAGAATAGGAAAAATACAGCTTTGCCATGACACACACACGCTCCGGTTATTCATGATGAGTGGCTAAAACAGCTAGCCCTAAATGTCCAGTTTTATCTTGCAGACCTGCATCTGCCTTTTTGGTATATTTCAATAATTGATCAGCGCGGCCATTCGCCCTATCATCACATATACAAACGTATTTTCAGGCGATATTCGCCCATATCACAGGAGCATAGGACGCCATGCTTACGGTTTTGTCACATCCACTTATTGATATTAAGCTGACAACATTAAGAGACAAAGACACCCCGCCTCATGATTTCAGACGTACCCTGTTTGAAATTGCAGGGCTAATGAGCTTTGATGTTTTCAAATTCCTGAACAGCACACAGATTTCGGTGACAACTCCGCTTGAGACAACAGATGGCTACCGGCTGGCCGAGCCCGCACCTGCGATAATCTCTATCTTGCGGGCAGGAAACGGACTGGCAGATGCGTTTAGCGCCCTGCTTCCAGAAGCTCCGATTGGCCATCTTGGCCTGCAACGCAATGAAGACACCCACAACGCAGAAGCCTATTATGAAAAATTGCCACGCAATATTGACAGCCGCCAGATTATCCTTGCCGACCCGATGCTGGCGACAGGCGGGTCTGCGATTATGGCTGTTGACAGGCTGAAACGCCATGGGGTGAAAGATATGGTATTTGCCTGTCTGGTTGCCGCACCAGAAGGGGTGGCCGCAGTTGAGGCAGCGCATCCTGAACTGTCCATTATCACCGCAGGCTATGATCGCGCGCTAGATGAAAATTGCTATATTCTGCCGGGGCTAGGTGATGCAGGTGACAGGATTTATAATACTGTCTAGCGGTTTATAGCCTGCATCAAACACACATTATCCCAGATTATCAGGCCCGAAACTGTGCGGCAGAATGTCAGCAAGGCTAAATTCGGCTTTGCTGCCTGACGGGTCGCAAATCGCAATCACTGTATGGGGAAGAGCAAATTCGCGTATCCGCTGACGGCAGGCACCACAAGGGGTGCATAATTCTGTGCCTCTGCCAGCCACGGCGATAAATTGTATTTTTTCACCACCTGCCGCAATCATCGCCGCGATGGCACCTGTTTCTGCACAACTGCCATTGGGATAGGCGGCATTTTCAACATTGACCCCCTGATGCAGTCTGCCCTGCTCGTCAATTATTGCCGCGCCGACCTGAAACTGGCTATAGGGGGCATAGGCCATATCCATAATCTTTATCGCGGCTGATACAGCCTGCTGTCTTTTTTCATCTGAAATTAATTCAGGCATCTCTATCGTTCCTTAATATAGGGAGTGCCAATAGCCAGAGGCGGGGTTGATTTGCCAATAAAGCCGGCCAGCAACACCACCGTAAGCACATAGGGCAATACCAGAATTAGGTCTGTAGGCACTTCACCTATCATTGGCAGCGATACGCCCTGAAGCCGTGCGGCAAGCGCATCCAGAAACCCGAACATCAGACAGGCCATCATTGCAGGTAATGGCCGCCAGTTGCCAAAAATCATCGCCGCCAGCGCGATATAGCCTTTACCTGCTGTCATCTCGCGCACAAAGCCAGCCCCATGCGCCACAGACAGATAAGCCCCTGCAATACCACATAGAATACCAGCGATCATCACGGCCTGATACCGCATTGCCACCACCGAAATGCCCGCAGAATCTACCGCTTCGGGTTTCTCGCCAACCGCACGCAGACGCAGGCCAAAGCTGGTTCTGAACACAATAAGGCTGGTCAACCCGACAGCCACAAAGGCAAGCCAGACCAGCAAATTATGGCCAGACAGAATTTCTTTATAGATTGTGCCAATTATGGGGATAGACCCCGCCGCCTGGGCAAAGGGCAGGGTGATAGAGGAAAAACGCTGGTCAGATGACAGAAATGGCGTCTGCCCGCCTTGCGCAAAAATTGCAATCCCTATGGTCACTGTCAAACCTGAAGCCAGAATGTTAATTGCCAGCCCAGAGATAACCTGATTGCCTTTATGGGTGATACAGGCAAATCCGTGTACAAGCGAGAATAATAGCGAGATGAGAATCCCGCCAGCCAGCGCAAGCCACGGCGATCCGGTGAGTGCAGCAACAGAGGCCGCCGCAAATGCGGCAAGCAGCATTTTGCCTTCCAGTGATATATCGATAATCCCAGAGCGTTCTGAAAACAGCCCTGCCATCGCACATAACATAAGCGGCGTGGCCACTCTGATAGTGGCATCAATGGTCAGCACAAATTGAAGCCATAAATCAGCCATCTGCCTGCCCCTGTTTTGTTAGCCGCAAATATATCCGCTCCACCGCAGGATTAAACATATAAGCAAGCGCGCCTGAGAACAGAATAATCAGCCCCTGTATCATCAGCACCATCTCTCTGGTAATGGACTGAAATTCAAAATCAAGCTCTGCGCCGCCCTGATATAATGCCCCGAACAGTAAGCTGGCAAACAAAATCCCCACCGGGTGATTGCGCCCCATCAAGGCAACGGCAATACCTGTAAAGCCATAGCCGGAGGTGAAATTCAGAATCACCCGCCCCTGTACGCCCAGAATTTCATTCAGTGCCATCAACCCTGCCAGCGCGCCCGAAATAGCCATGGCGATCATGATAATACGCGCAGGGTCATGACCTGCATAGATAGCCGCTTTCTCGCTATGGCCTGTCGCTCTGATAATATAGCCAAGGCGGGTACGCCAGATAAGCCACCACACACCTACACTCACAATAAGCGCTATCGGAAAGGACAGATTTAGCGGCGAGCGGGATATTTCAATGCCAAGCCAGCCGGCAATAACGTGTATCTGTGCCAGCCCGACTCCCTCTGCAAAACTTCTGGTCTCAGGCGACATCTGCCCCGGATTCATCAGCATGCCGGCAAGCAGCCATACCATCACAGACGAGGCGATAAAATTAAACATGATGGTAGTGATCACAATGTGACTGCCACGGCGCGCCTGAAGCCAGCCGGGGATTACACCCCATAGCCCGCCAAGTGCCGCCGCCGCACAGATGCCAAGTAGCACAACTAGCACTGGCGGCAAAAACGGGTCAATCGCAAGCGCAACCAGCCCGACTCCAAGCCCGCCCATCATCGCCTGTCCCTCACCTCCAATATTAAACAGCATGGCATGAAAGGCGACCGCCACCGCAAGGCCGGTAAAAATGAAATTTGTCGTGTAATATAGTGTATAGCCAAGCCCGCCATGATAGACAAAGGCACCTTTCAGCATTACCACCAGTGCCGTGAACGGGTTCTCGCCAATAAGCGCAATAATGATTCCTGCCACACATAGCGCGGCAAGCAGATTGATAATTGGCAACAGGAAAATATCTATCCAGCGCGGCAGGATTGCATTATTCATCGCCGCGCCTCTACATCACTATCTACCACCCCTGCCATCATCAGCCCGACTGTCTGTATGGTGGCATCAGCCCTGTCAATAATGCCCATATTCTGGCCGGCATTCATTACCATCACCCTGTCTGACAGGCTCAGAATTTCATCTAGCTCGACAGATACCAGAATAATCGCACAGCCTTTATCACGCAGGCTCAGAAGCTGTTTATGGATAAATTCAATTGCGCCAATATCCACCCCTCTTGTGGGCTGGCCAACCAGAAGAATTTTTGGAGCAGAGGATATTTCACGTGCCAGCACCAGCTTTTGCTGGTTGCCGCCTGAAAACAGATTACTTTTCAATTCGGGCGAAGCCGGCCTGACATCAAATTCTGCCATCAGCTGCGCACAATGGCTATGCAATGCCTCAGGTGCAAAATAGGCTGCGGAACCAAGCCGTGCATCATCTTCATAGCCCAGCACGGCACTTTCAGCGGCAGAGAAAGGAAGCACCAGCCCCATGGCGTGCCTGTCTTCTGGCACATGCGCAACCCCGAGCGCCTTAATCTCAGATGGACCGGCAGGATTATCAGCGCCAATTTCATGCCCGTTAATCGAAAGCGTGCCAGATGAGGGCGGCCGGATACCCGATAATATTTCAAGCAATTCTGACTGCCCGTTCCCTGATACGCCGGCAATGCCGAGTATCTCGCCGGAACGCAGGGAAAAGCTCAGACCGTCCAGCTTTGTTGTGCCTGACTGTGTCAGCGAAATATTATCTGCCTTCAGACATATATCTGTGGGGGTTGGCGGGCTATATCCCACATCCAGCAATACCGGCCTGCCAACCATCAATTCTGCAAGCTGGCGTGGCGAGGTATCCTGTGTCGCCAGATGGGCAACCATCTCGCCGCCACGCATTACGGACACCGCATCCGTGATGGCCATAATTTCCTTCAGCTTGTGGGTAATGAGCAAAATTGTAACACCCTGTGCGCGCAAGGCTTTCAGGATCTCAAATAGCTGTTCTGTTTCCTGAGGCGTAAGCACGCCCGTTGGCTCGTCCAGAATCAGGATCTGGGCTCCCCGATATAGCGCTTTTAGAATTTCGACCCGTTGCTGTAGCCCGACAGGCAAATCCTGAACCACCGCATCCAAATCAACTTCAAGACCGTATTTTTTTGCTAATGTGGCCAGCTCGCCCGCTGCCTTTATTTTTGAGCTTGCCAGATTGCCAGATGATTCATGCCCAAGCACGATATTTTCAAGCACGGTAAAATTCGGCACCAGCATAAAATGCTGATGCACCATCCCGATACCTGCCCTGATAGCATCTGCCGAAGATTTGAATTGCTGCTGTTGGCCAGAAATATAAATCTGGCCAGAATCAGCTGTGTAAAATGCATAAAGAATAGATACAAGTGTCGATTTGCCAGCGCCATTTTCGCCAACAATGCCATGCACCGTGCCTGCCGACACTTCTAGGCTGACATCTTTGTTCGCATGTACAGCACCGAACCGTTTATTGATAGATGATAGACGAAGCACAGGTGGCAACGCGCTGTTGCCACCTGTCTTATGTTGTGTATCTGATACCATGAAACTATCTATATCATCATGGACATGTGTTTCTGCCCATTACTGTAGACCAGCTTAGTATGGACAGCTTGATGTGGTTTCATAATTATGGACTGACACTTTGCCTGACAGAATATCTGCACGCGCAGCTTCAATCGCTGATTTGATATCTGCTGTGATAAGCGGCGCATTGTTGCTGTCTTCTGCCCAGTCAACACCGCCCTCTGCAATACCCAGAATCTTCACGCCTGAGCTGAAATTGCCATCCATCGCATCTTTGAATGTTTCATAGGCGGCTACATCAACACGCTTCAGCATTGACGTAAGCACAGCGCCTGGTGCCAGACCGTTCTGATTCGAATCAACGCCAATTGCCAGCTTGCCTGCATCTGCGGCGGCCTGAATCACGCCAATGCCGGTACCACCTGCGGCATGATAAACAACATCAGCGCCTCTATCTATCTGGCTTTTTGCCAGCTCGGCACCCTTTGCAGGATCATTCCATGCTGACGGGGTTGTGCCAGTCATATTCTGATATACTTCTGCATTGCCTGTCACAGATTTCACACCGCCTACATAACCACAGGCAAATTTGCGGATTAGCGGAATATCCATACCACCAACAAAGCCGACCTTGTTGGTCTTGCTTGCCTTGGCCGCTGCGACCCCTACCAGATATGAGCCTTCATGCTCTTTAAAGGCATATTGGCGCAGATTTGGCGAATCAAGCCATGACACGTCAATAATCGAAAACTGCTTTTCAGGAAATTCGGCGGATACTTTGGCAATCGCATCTGCCTGTGCAAAGCCAACCCCCAAAATCACCGTAGCGCCACGTTCTGCCATACGGCGCATGGCCTGCTCGCGCTGAGTTTCGTTTGTGACTTCAAATTCCATCACTGAAACGCCTGTCTCGTCAGTAAATTTCTTCACCCCGTTCCAGACACCTTCATTGAATGATTTATCAAATTTACCACCCATATCATAAATCACAGCCGGTTTGAAATCAGCCGCAAAGGCCGTGCTGGCCATAATCATGGCACTTGCTGCCATGGCCGTTATTTTGGTCAAATATTTCATAACTTTCTCTCCCAATATTTCATGTTTAGCTATTTAAGGCCTATTTCTTTGAGCCTCTGTTGAAGAAAATCATCTGCACTAAACCCTGCTTGCAACTCTACCTCAGGGCGAGGATGCAAAAACATAGGCATAGAATAGCGTGATTGATTCAAATGTGCATCAGGATTCACGACTCTATGAGTAGTAGACGGAAAAACACCCCCCGTGGCAAGCGATAACATATCTCCATTATTAATTGTTATCATGCCGGCATCACATGAGATATGCTGCCACTGGCCTGATTTATCCATGGCCTGAAGGCCCGGCTTTGATCCAGCCACAAGCAAGGTGATAAGATTTATATCCTCATGCGCGGCGGCGCGAATTGCACCTGATTCTGTACCTCCGTCAACAGGCGGATAATGCAGAATACGCAACAGGCTCTGCTCTGAGCTTTCCATCATCTTTGCCAATGGCTCTGTCAGGCTTTGCCGGCAATCATCATCCATTTCAGCATCAATCCATGATAACAGCTCAATGCCAAGCGTCATCAGATCAGCATAAATCATACGGGTTTCCTGTGCCAGTTCTTCAGGCACCTTTCCCCACGGATATACATGGTAAAATTCTTTAAGGTCTTTTTTATCTGCGCCTTTGGCATGTTCTGATTTGAACGGGAAAAACCCGTCCTGAGTTACCGGATCACGCAAAAAATCATGTTTTGTGTCAGAGGCAAAAAATCTGCCCCATGCATCATAGATGCTGGCCAGCCTGTCTGCCGAAATAGGATGGTTTTCCAGCACGGCAAAGCCTGTATTAAGAAGCGAATCAGTCAGGGTAGCGGCGGCATCTGCCGCTTTGTAATTGACGGTCCTTACCTGCATCTTCTATCTCCCCTCATCTGTTCCAGCTATTGCAGATCTCTGATATCTAACCGGCGTTATGCCCTGCGCTCCGCCCTGATTTTGTCAGCCAGAGCGCAAATGTCGAGAAATCTTTTACGTACCGCATCTACATCTGCATCGATGCACACATTGACCGCACGCCTACCACTATCTGAAGCAGCATGGCTGTTTCCCATCTTCTCACCTGATAGCGTAACAGATAGTGGCGCCTTTTTGAAGGTAAACAGCGTTCTGTTGGTAATCGCCACCAGCGCTGTCGGGTCATGCATGACACAGACATATCTGTTTTGTACAGAATGATAGAATTTTATGTAAAATTCGGATATTTGCGCCAGAAATCCGCCTATCTCGGGTGCATGGCTGGCAAGCATATCAAAATCAGCCTGTGTGCAGGTGATTTTCTGGGTGACATCAAGCCCGATAAGGTCAATCTCCCAATCTGCGGAAAATACTATATCGGCGGCATGCGGATCATTCCAGATATTCGCCTCGGCATGGGGCGTGACATTGCCATCTGCCCATACCGCGCCGCCCATAATCACAACACGCTTTACCAGAGAGACAATATCCGGCTTCTCACGAACCAGCCGCGCAATATTGGTAAGCGGACCCACCGGACATAACACCACCTCGCCCGGACGGGCAGAACATATATCGTATATATACTGGCTGGTATCGCGGCTATCTGCGGGCAGACTTACCTTAGGTGCCGGCATATCCCCCAGCCCTTCATCACCATGCACATAATGAGAGGGCGGATTAAGCGGCATCTCAAGCGGTGCGTCTGCACCATGCACCACATCAAAGCTGTCACATGTCTGTTCTTTTAGGAATAATGCGTTTCGTGTTGCCTGTTCAACAAACACATTTCCAAATACGGTGGTCAGCCCAACCAGCTCAATATCGGGGTGTGCGCTCGCATAATGGATAGCCATAGCGTCATCTATACCGGGATCAGTATCTATAATAACCGGTATTGGCGCCGTGTTCTGGCTCACCCAACGCCTCCATTTTGGGCAGACCAGCCCTTTGGATCATGCAGAAATGCTTCAACTGTCTGTGCAGCATTAGAATCAAACCTGTCACTAGCCTTAATCGCGTCAAGCACATCCCACCATGTTGCCAGATAATGCAGGCTCAGCCCGGCATCTGATAACTCGGCTCTGGCATGGGCAAAAATATCGTAATAGAACACCACAAAACTATGCTCGCATTTTGAGCCAGCTTCACGCAACGCATTTGCAAATAGTAACTT
>WTJO01000192.1:4165-11024 GCA_011524805.1 Alphaproteobacteria bacterium | reverse complement strand
TGTGCTCATCATCTGGGTCTGTGGGCCTGTTCCGCTTCTGATAGATAATACCAGTACGCCGTCTGAGCGTTTTTTACCTGAAAACTGGATATCTACAGGCTGTGACCAGCCTGCCACTTCGCCTGCCAGCTCTGGCCAATGCGTGATAAGTTTTGCCAGAATATTCACCCGTCCTCGAAGCGCAGGAGCAAGAATTGTCTCGGTAAGGCCTGACAGGCTTCGCATCCCGTTGGGCGTCCCCTTGCGGCGATGTCTGTTTGTTCTGCCTATGGCTGTGCCAGATGGCGGGCTGTTGCGCTCACTATTCATGGCACTGACGCTATCATAATCTGGTCTGACCATAAACCTTTTTAGCGCTGACTTGATTTGAGAGGCAAAGGTGCTAGTGTCATGTGCTAACCATTACTTTTCAGCACCATAAACCGGCCTGCTTAAAGAATTACAGCCTATGTCTACTGATATACACGCTTCTGATAGAAATGACATTCCGGCAAATGCAGATTCTGTATATTCGTGTTTTGACAGTAAGGCGGTGCTGGCATGGTATGACACAAAGGGCAGAGATTTGCCATGGCGGCGCAGATGGCCGGCGCTGGCGCCTGCCTATCATGTGTTTTTGTCCGAGTTGATGCTTCAGCAGACCATCGTAGCGACCGCGATTCCCTATTTTGAGAAATTTACTGCTATCTGGCCTGATATATATGCGCTGGCGCAGGCAGAGCTGGATGATGTGCTGGCAAGCTGGGCAGGGCTTGGCTATTATGCGCGCGCCCGCAATATGCACAAAACAGCCAAAATTATTGCCTCGGAATATAATGGCACATTTCCCGATACTGAAAAGGACTTGCTGGCACTGCCGGGCATAGGGCCTTATACGGCAGGCGCAATTCTCAGCTTTGCCTTTGATAGGCCGGCGATTGTGATAGATGGCAATATTGAGCGTATTTTGGGACGTTTTGGCGGGATTACGCGACCAGTTGCCGAGATAAAGCCAGCCCTTAAATCGGCATTTTTACAGATTTTGCCAGACCAGCGTTTCTCTGATTTTCCGCAGGCACTGATGGATCTTGCCAATGATATTTGCCAGCCCCGCAAGCCGGATTGCCAGCATTGCCCGTTACAGCCAAACTGTATCGCCGCACAGGCTGATGATCCTGCCGCATTTCCGCCCCGTGCCGCGAAAAAACAGAAACCGCTCAGGACTGGCACCGCCTATCTCATATCAGCACCGGATGGCAGGTTTGTGATGTATCGCCGGCCTCAGGCTGGTCTTCTGGGCGGGATGCTGTCTTTTCCTGCTTCAGGATGGGATAAATCGCCAGCAATAGATGATACTCTGGCGCAGATAATTTCAGATAGCCCAGCAAAACAGGCGGGGCTGGTCACGCATATTTTTACCCATTTCACTGCAAAGATTGAGGTGTTGCATTATTTGCTTGATGATAATGACAGCCTGCCGGACGGGTTTTTCTGGGCTGAGGATAGCCCTGATGACTGGCCAAAATTAATGCAGAAAATACGCGCGGCAGCTGGCTAGCCGCCACGGCTATGCAAGGAGCGGCGACAAATTAATGATTAAAATGTCTCATGCCAGTAAAGACCATGGCAATGCCAGCCTCATTGGCGGCGGCTATTACCTCATCATCGCGCATTGAGCCGCCCGGCTGGATAACCGCGCCCGCACCTGCGTCAATCGCGGCCAGCAGACCATCTGCAAATGGAAAAAACGCATCAGAGGCAACCACCGAGCCTTGTGTGCGGGGGGCAGGCCAGTCATGATGGCGCGCCATATCCTGTGCTTTCTGGGCAGCGATACGGCAACTGTCAACACGGCTCATCTGGCCGGCACCAATCGCCGCAGAAATCTGGTCTTTAACATAGACAATCGCATTTGATTTTACATGTTTGGCAATCCGCCATGCCATCTTCAAATCTGCCATTTCCGCATCGCTGGGGTGTTTTTCGGTCACAATTTTCATTGCGCTGTCATCTAGCTGGCCATTATCTGCGGTCTGTACCAGCAATCCGCCTGCAACCGAGCGTATCGCCATAGACGGGGCTGCGGGGTCTGCCATCCCGCCTGTCAGCAACACCCGCAAATTTGGCTTTGCAGACAGAATTTCAAGCGCCTGTTCATCTGCATCAGGGGCAATAATAACTTCTGAAAAAATGGCTGAAATCTGCTGTGCTGTATCTGAATCAAGCGGCCTGTTCATGGCGATGATACCACCAAATGCACTTACCGGATCAGCTTCAAAGGCACCCTGCCACGCATCGGCCAGCCTGTCTGCCGTGGCTACACCGCACGGGTTGGCATGTTTGATAATCGCGATTGTTGGCGCGCTAAATTCGCTAGCCAGTCTGAAGGCGGCATCTGTGTCATTAATATTGTTATAGGATAATGCCTTGCCCTGTATCTGGCGGGCATTGCCAACACAGGCTGTTTGCGTATCAAGCGTATAATAGCCTGCCTTCTGGTGCGGGTTTTCGCCATAACGCAATGACATGGTTTGTGGCGCGCTCAGGTGTAATTCTGAAGGTAGCCCGTCAGATGATTTCTGATCTGTTGTGATGCTGTCCAGCCAGCCTGATATCATCTGGTCATAGCGTGCGGTCATCGCAAAGGCCTTTTGTGCGAGCTTGCGGCGCATGGCACCATCCAGCCCGCCCTGTTCTGTGATAGCATCGCAGACATGCTGGTAATCATCAGGATGTGTGACAATCCCGACAAATTCATGATTTTTGGCCGCCGCCCGTGTCATGGCAGGCCCGCCAATATCTATATTTTCAATCAGCGCATCTATATCTGCGGTGCGTGCAAGTGTCTGCTCAAAGGGATACAGGTTAAGCACGACAAGATCGATACCGTCAATTTCATGCGCCTGCATAGCCTGCCTGTGATCAGGATTATCTCTTTTTGCCAGAATCCCGCCATGAATATGCGGGTGTAATGTCTTTACGCGCCCATCCATAATTTCGGGAAAGCCGGTAACATCAGATACATCCGTAACCTCAATGCCGGCGTTGCGAAGGCTGGTTGCTGTGCCGCCTGTTGACAGAATTTTGACCCCGTGGCTGGCAAGGAATGAGGCAAATTCTACAATGCCTGTTTTGTCAGATACCGAAATCAGGGCAGTGTTAATTGGCAGAATGGCAGGGGTGGTCATCTTCAAAATCCTGTGATTATAAATATTCAGCTTTGGCCAAACAGGAGCAGGGGGCAATAAATCTGTTGCGCGTTTGTTAGCATGTACAGGGCTAATTACAAGCGCTTTTTTCTAATGTGCAGGCTTATGCATACGAATTGCCCAGCTTACAGAACGCTCGCCTATAGTCTGGATATCATGTACTGGCACCGACAGCACGATCTGCTGGCAATTCTGGCGTATCTCGCCATCAAAAAATACCGAAGGCTGAAGCGACATTTCGGCACCTTTTGCCTTGAACAGCCATCTATTTCTGGTGCGGGGCAGTTTCAGAAATACCTGTCTGTTTGATATTGCCGCGGAAATGCGGGGGTGAAGGTGAAAGCGGATAATGGCAAAGCGCGGAATCTCGCCCGGCCTGCCTGAATAGATAATGTTGTCACTACCTCTTATATCCCTGCCTGATGAGGCCAGAAATATCTGTCGTGTATGGGTGATACCATGCGAGTTCAAAAATCCGTCATGACTTGCCATTACCAGCTGGCCTTCACCTGCCTCGCCAATATTAAATTCTGTTGTTCTGGTCTGCATTGCATGCTGGCCAGCGCGTTTGCTGCCAATCCCCAACCTGTCAGAGCTATGATTATCAAGGCTAAGCGTTGAATGGGCGGCTGTCTGGCTGAAGGCCTGTTTCAATTTGATATTATTGTCCCTCTGCCCCGGATTAACAATCACCGGAATAGCACCAACACACAGCTCAAACGAAAATCGCCCGGCCGGATTTTCTGTCTCTGAGGGTGTGTCCGTGCCTGTATCTATCAATAGCAGGGTGCGGGCTGAAGATAATCTGGCAAAGCCTGTATCTGGCAGATGGGTGGCTATACCGCCCTTTGGTGATGACAGGCTGAGCATAAAATCAATCTCTGAGGCTGTTATTCTGCCGGCAAAATTGAAATGGGCAAAGCCGGCATCTGGCTTGCGCCAGAATTTGACGATGCGCCCCATTTTCTGGATGATTTGTTCTAGCGATGCCGGAATTGGCTGGGCTGTTTGTGATAATACTGTCCGGCACTCTATCAGCCGCTGCATCATCCTGAAATGGGTTTCTGGCTGGCGAGAAATATGGCCGCCATCATCATGGATAAGCTGTTCGGCATGACGAATACATAGGTCAATCAGCCTGTTATTATCATATTTTGATGATAATGGCTTGTCATCAGACAGCGCAGAAAGCGCATATTGACATACCAGCAGTGCCGTAAGAGCCACAAGCTGATCATCTTTGCTGGTAAGACGCGTCCAGTCAATGGACAGACATTTGTGCTGGATAGCAATATTCTTTAGCAGCCGTTGCTGGAAATCATCAGCTGCGGACTGGCCAAACCAGTTAAAGCAGAAAATCAGATTAATCAGCCGGTGCGCCATAATATCGGGGCGCCAGCCTGTCGCTGACCATCTGCCATGTCTGGCCATCCAGCTATCTATCTGGTCTCTTGCAAAGCGTCTTGCCTGTGTGCCGCCATAATTCTGAACATCCCTGAGCCAGTCAAATCGGGCATAATATTCAGCTCTGTCTTCCAGCGAGATAGTGCCATTTAGAATATCTGCCCCGCGCTGGCTTTTGCCGCGCCATAAATCTGGCAGGCTGATAAGCTGTAACTGGCTATCAATATGCCCTAGCCGCCACGCAAAAAAACCGGTACGGCGATAAAGCTGTTCAAACCTGGTGATGGCCCAAATCGATTCAGGCGATGTTGTGGAGTTTGAGCGCATTCTCATATGTCTGGTTCAACCTGCCAAATCATCTGTTCCCAATATTGCGTATGACACCGGATAGCAGATAGGGGCTGTTTCGGGACTGATGGTTTTCCTGTGCTGATAATACGCCAGAAGCACAGAATTTATCTAGTCCATTTTTATCTCTATAGGCGGCGAAAGCGGGCAATGAAAAAGCCGTCATTACCATCTTTATGCGGTGTAGATGCATCACACAGGCAGCTTGGCAAAATCCGCGCCCATCCTTCATCTGTCAGAGCCGAGGCAAATACCCCCAGCTCATCCTGCTCAAACGGATAGGCAGCCAGCCTGTCTTTATGCTGGCTAAGCATTTCTGCTGCGATATGCTCGCCTTCTTCTGGCTGAAGAGAACAGGTTGCATAGACCATCACCCCTTGCGGCTTCAGGTGAGCAAGACAGGCCTCAACCATCTGCGCCTGTATCTTTGCAAGTTCTGTTATATCCAGATCAGCCTTTCGTATCAGCAGATCAGGCCGTCTTCTGATTGTGCCTGTGGCAGAACAGGGCGCATCAAGTAAAATGCCATCTGCCATGTTGCCCGAAAGCGCATCCGCAAACGTGTCTGACAGCACATCTGAACAGATAATTCTGGCTGTCATATTCAGCCGTGTCAGATTTTCAGATAGCCTGTCCAGTCTGTCCTGATCATTATCTATCGCGGTGACCTGTGCGCCTGCGGCGATCAGCTGGGCTGTTTTTCCGCCAGGGGCAGCGCAGATATCAAAAATATCCTTGCCCTCAACATCACCCATAAGCTGGGCAGGCAGGGCGGCGGCAATATCCTGAACCCACCACTCGCCTGCTTCAAAGCCGGGCATAGTGACAATATCGCCTGAATGATGGCATCTGACAGTCTGTTTGCCTATCTGCTCTGATTTCAATGTTCTGGCAAGTTCGGCCGCAGAATGCCGTGCGGTAATATCAAGCGGTGCCCGCCGGCTAACAAGCTCGGCAATCTTCCGAACGGCTTCATCGCCATAGGCAGCGCGCCAGCGTTTCTGGAATGTTTCGGGAATATTATCTATCGGGTCGGTGATGTTCTGGATCCGTGTCATACGTCTGCCAAGCTCGCGCATGACAGCATTTGCCAGCCCTGCCTGACGGGGAAACTCAAGCGCTCTTACCAGCTCGACCGTGGTATTCACTGCCGCATGTGCCGAGATATTCAGGAACAGAAGCTGGCAGGCACCTATCACAATTGCCAGCCTTACCGGCTCAGGGGTGGTGTGGTCTAGCCGGTCAGACAGTATTTTGCCAATCTGGCCATAATGCCGCAGACAGCTTGATACCAGCAACCGGCAAAAGGCTCTGTCACGATTTTCCAGCTTTGCCAGCGCAGGCTGCTGTGCCATTGCCGCATCCAGCGTTTTATGATGGTTTATAATCGCATTCAGAATATGAAAGGCGGCAGACCGGCTATCCAGTTCTGCCTTGTTCACTGTTTCAGTTTTACCGGCAGCGTCTTCAGCCTGCCTATCCTGCCTGCTATTCTGGCTATTATACTGGCTGGCACTATTCGTGCCGAAGGGCTGTTTTTGATGTGGTTTTGCACCGCGCCGCGCACCTTTGCGCTTTGTCTTTTTGGCACCGGCACGCATCGCCGGCGTGGCTTTTAATTTCAAGGTTGGTTTTTCTTGCATAAAGCTGAACAGGCTTGCGGCCAGTCTTTCCTGTCTGTCACTATTTGCCCTTGGGGGCTGTTTGCACTAATTTCTAGATAGATAATGTCAGGTTTCTGCCAGAAAGATATGAGATGACAAAAACTGAACGCTATAATACAGCCTTGCCCTCATCTGACAATGTAAAAGATCCCGGGGTAAAAGAGAAAGAGGCAAAAGGTGCGAGCAGCACGGCCAAGGCGGCAGAGCAGACACAGCCAGCAGAACGGGGCGGGCCAAAAGGCCCTGAGCCAACCC
>WTJO01000192.1:0-4065 GCA_011524805.1 Alphaproteobacteria bacterium | reverse complement strand
GCAGAGCAGACACAGCCAGCAGAACGGGGCGGGCCAAAAGGCCCTGAGCCAACCCGCTATGGTGACTGGGAAGCCAAGGGCAGATGCACTGATTTTTAAGATGCCGCCACAGAATCCAGAACCAACAGGCTTGCGCATATGAGCCGGCTTACAACACAGATGCAGGTAGATGCCGCGCTCCGGATGGCGCAGGCACAGAATATTTTTGCGCTGGTACAAAAAAAGGGCGATCCCAAATCAGGTGCAATATTGCTGGAAATCCAGATAGACAGGCACCATAGCATATTGCTGGCACGCCAGATAAAATTTGATCTCTCGCTATCCCGTCCAGACAGTGCCGAAGATAGCCCAGATGACGGATATGAATGGGTGGCAATTACAGGCGATGCGCCTGTGCCGGCTCATGAATGTAGCGCGCGGCTGGAAAAAGAGATTGGCTATGATCCTGATTGCTGGGTAGTGGTGATAGAAGATGCCGAAGCACGCAATATTTTTGCCTCTGGCTAGCTGCATCTTCGCTCCAGCGGTTGCATTCACCGGCTGGCTCAGGCTATTACAGGGGCGCACCCTGAATTTTATGGCGCAAACATGCCGAAATAGGTGAAAAGGCGAGATGAGATGTCGGATACAGATATAGTCATTCACAGGCTGGCAGAGCTAGGCGCTGCCCAGCGGGACGCGCTGTTGCGGCGTACCGAAGATGATCTGGCGCCCTTCATGCAAAAAGTTGCACCAGTTATCGAAGATGTGCGCATGCATGGGGATGCTGCTCTGCGCCGATATGCACATCAATTTGACGGGGCTGAACTTGCAGACAAGGCTATTCTGGCCAGCAGGGCAGATTTTGACCGCGCCTTTGATGTGCTGGCACCTGAAATGATAGAGACGCTTGAATATGCTGCAGATAACATCAGACGCTATCATGAGAAGCAATTGCCTGAAGCTGAATGGCGGATGGAAATCAGGCCGGGTGTCGAAGTAGGCGAGCGCGCCTTTGGGATTGATTCATGCGCGCTATATTCGCCGCGCGGCAAGGGCAGCTTTCCGTCTGTGACCCTGATGACAGCCATTCCTGCGGTGGTAGCCGGTGTGCGCCAGCCGCTTATTCTGACCCCGCCCATGGCAGATGGCGATATTGACCCTGCCACGCTGGTTGCGGCAAGGCTGTCAGGGGTTGAACTGGTCGCAAAGGCAGGCGGGGCTCAGGCAGTCGCGGCCGCGGCCTTTGGCACGGACGAGGTGCCGAAATGCCTGAAAATAGAGGGCCCCGGAAGCCCGTATTTTGTGGCCGCCAAAAAGCTGTTATCTGACCATATTGCCTCACGCCTGCCCGCAGGGCCCAGCGAGACCATTATTTTTGCCGATAGCACCATCCGGCCTGAACTGGCCGCGCTGGATATTCTGATAGAAACAGAACATGGTGATGATTCATCCGGTTTTCTTGTTACAAGTGACGCGAGGCTGGCAGACGGCATCCAGCGTCATATCGGCCAGTTTCTTGCGATGATGTCAGAAGAGCGTCAGGCCTATGCCCGTGCTGTGCTGACAGGCACAAATGGGGGCATTCTGCTATGTCCTGATGATGCGTCCGGTTATGCATTTATCAATGACTATGCGCCTGAACATTGCCAGATTCTGTCTGCCGAACCAGACCGGCATCTTGAACATATTCGCACTGCCTCTGAAATTATGCTAGGCGAATATGCCGCCGGCTCGCTTGCCAATTATATGATGGGGCCGAACTGTGTTCTGCCTACATCTGGTGCGGCGCATATCCATTCGCCTCTGGGCGTGCATGATTTTATGCGCACTGCCTCTATTGGCCGTGTGACCGCACAGGGTTTTGCCGAAATGGCGCCAAAGACAGAGATTTTTGCGCGTTATGAAGGGTTTGATGCCCATGCCAATGCGGTGATGCCGCACCGGCTGGATTTTCTCAGCACAGCTAAAAAGAAATAGCCAGCGCACGCTAAAATTATCTGGCCAAAAATATCTGGCCGAAACGCTGTAATCATATGGCGCCCTAAAATATCAGCCAGCCAATTATCAGGCCAAATATGATGCCCTCGGCAAAGGCGAAAAAATGCATCTGGTAGGTGGTCAGCCCTAATTGCTGTTGCACCTGTGCTAGCGTGCGTTTGTGCCAGTTTGCCAGCCTCTCCAGCATGATGCCCCGCCTTGATTATTGTTCTGCATATAGATGATAAAGCCGCAGAGGCGCGCTGTCTATAAGATGGGGGTTAGCCATCTTGCAATGAAATATTAATAGCACCACCAATGGCGCAGGCTGGCATATCTGGCTATTTTCGTGTATGGTGTGCCGAGGCGTATCATGCGGATGAAATCATCCGATTTGATATCTCGCTGGCAGCGAAACAGACAGAGTAACAGGCAGGGTTGGCAGGCACCTATTCATGTCTATGGTTTTCAAACATAACGGCATTGGCACAGATGGCATTGACAGGCGGCTGTCGGTCGCGCCGATGATGGACTGGACAGACAGGCATTGCCGGTTTTTCCATCGCCAGCTTGCGCCCTCTGCTTTGTTATTCACCGAGATGGTGACAGCCGAGGCGATTTTGCATGCGGGCGCCGGGCGCTTCTGCCGCCATGACGGTGCCGAACATCCGCTTGCGCTTCAGCTTGGCGGGTCTGACCCTGACAGGCTGGCATCTGCGATTGAGGCAGTGGCGGCGTTTGGCTTTGACGAAATTAATCTGAATGTTGGCTGTCCGTCACCACGGGTTCAGTCTGGCAGTTTTGGCGCCTGTCTGATGGCAGAACCAGAACTGGTCGCGCGCTGTGTCTCAAAGATGGCACAGGCAACAGATGTGCCTGTTACGGTAAAATGCCGGATTGGCATTGATGATATGGACGAGATGTCAGGGCTGGATAGATTTGTTGATGCGGTCGCTTCGGCGCGCGCGCGCATTATCTATTTGCATGCCCGCAAAGCATGGCTGGACGGGCTTAGCCCGAGAGAAAACAGAGATATTCCGCCGCTTAATTATAGCCGTGCCGGGATGCTGGCAGAAAGATGCCCAGAGCTTGATATTGTGCTGAATGGCGGGCTGTGCTCGGCAGATGATATTGCCGGCGCAACACAGGGGCGGCAATTTGCAGGGGTGATGATCGGCCGTGCTGCCTATAAAACGCCGCTTGTGCTAGCAGATATGGCCAGCCAGATTCAGGGCACTGAGCCTGCCAGCCTGCTTGTGCTTGGCGAGATTATGACAGGCTATGCCAGAGCGCAGATGGCAGACGGGACGCCATTGCATGCGATTACGCGGCATATGCTGGGGCTGGCCGCCGGTATGAAAGGCGCAAAACAGTTCAGGCGCAGGCTGGGCGAAGAAGCAAGGGTGCAAAATGCAGACCCTGCCCTTATCATGGATACAATTGAACAGCTTGTTGCGGTGAACGAAAAATCAGTTGCCTAGCGTGCCTTTTCACTAGACGGCTGGCGCGTTATCACCTATCGCTATTCAGATAAATGCCTGTTTTACAGGGCAATGCATATAGAACATATGGGAATACCGCGCTATCATGGAACAGGCACAGAAAAAACACGCAAGCTGGCTAGAATATGGGCCGTTGCTGTTATTTTTTATCACCAATTATTTCAAAGGCATTATGTGGGGTACGGCGGTGCTGGTGCTGGCTACTGCATTGGCGCTGGCCTATTCATGGGTGAAATATCGCAAGATACCGATGATGGCGCTAGTTGGCGGGGTGGCGGTTGCGCTATTTGGCGGGCTAACCCTATATTTCAATGACGAATTTTTCATCAAGATCAAGCCGACTGTTATCAGCCTGTTATTTGCGCTGGTGCTGGTCGTGGGGCAGTTGACAGGGCGCAATATGCTGAAAATGCTGCTTGGCGGGCAGATGAATATGGCCGAAGAAGGCTGGTACAGGCTGGGCTGGCTGTTGTCTGCGATGTTTGTGACCTCTGCTATCGCAAACGAGATTGCATGGCGGTCACTATCAACAGATGGCTGGGTCGCCTTTAAGGCCTTTGGTCTGACAGGCATATCGCTGTTATTTGCGGTTGCCTCAATCCCT
>WTJO01000232.1 GCA_011524805.1 Alphaproteobacteria bacterium | reverse complement strand
CCGCCAAAGACATATGAAGATATGCTAGCAGCTGCCGAGAAAATCCGGGCAGCCGGCATCATGCAGAACCCTGTTGGTGGTGCCTATAAGGCAGGCTGGAATCTGGCACAGGAATTTAACAATATGTTCATGGGTTTTGGTGGCAACCATTTCAAGGGCAGCACAGCCGAGCCAAATGTTAATAGTGCCGAAGGCGTAAAAGCGCTTGAAATGATGAAGGCATTGTCAGCCTATATGAACCCTGATTTCCTGACACATGACAGTAACGCAACAAATGCCGAGTTTCGCGCAGGTAACGTGGCCATCATGAATATGTGGGGAAGCCGTGCGGCAACACTTGTTGATGCAGATGGTGTCAGTGACGAAGTAAAGAACGGCATGAATATCGCCGGACCGATGACAGTTGGCGGCGGAAGCACACCAGCCTCTACCCTGTGGTGGGATGGCTGGACAGTAGCCAAAAATGTCAGCGATGCAGAAGCAGAAGCCACCTTTATCGCAATGATGAACGGAATTGATCCTGCTATCATCAAAGATGAAGATATTCGCAAGCAGGCTGTCTGGCTGATTGATGGATACACCCCAACAGACGCAGCGCGTGGTGTGTTTGCCGCAGCACAGGCAAATACAATTCCATATCCAATGCTTCCATATATGGGCTTGCTACATACTGCACTTGGCAACGAGCTGTCTGACTTTATGCAGGGCAAAGAATCTGCTGCACAGGCACTTGCCGATGTAGAAGCTGCCTATATTGCGGCGGCAAAAGAAAAAGGGTTCCTGTAGGACTCTGACACAATTCAGGAAAGGGCAGTTATGTCCTTTCCTGAAGATGATGTTCTAGACAGCATTACCGATGAAACATTCTACCTTTTTCTGGTTTTTTCTGCCTACTGGCCTTGCAATGCTTCTGTTCATTGCCCTTCCGCTGGTATCTGTTGTTCTGCAATCTGTGCATACGCCACATGAAGCTGTGCTGATGACAGTTGAGAGTTGCGGCCCTTTTGGCTGCAAACAGGAAACCTCTATTGATCAGGATGCAACAGCCGAATTGCGTCAGGCAGAACCACTTGGCAGATTTGTCGGGCTGGATATCTATTTTGACAGAGGCCATCTGGCCATTGCCGAAGTGAAACAGGCATGGGCAACAACAGATAATATGGGTGGATTTTTCGCCAAGCTGGGAAATTTGCCGTTCTACCGTGCGATGGCGTTCACCCTGACCTTTACCTTCACTGTTACGCCTGTTTTGATCATTTTTGGTCTGATGATAGCGCTGGGCGTTAATGCCATAAGCGAGAAAATCAAAGGCCTTGTTATTTTTGTATCTTTATTACCGCTGATTGTTACGCCACTTATTGGCTCTCTTATTCTGTTCTGGATGATCGATAGCAGGGGGATTCTGGGAAATGCCATTCAATGGCTGGCCTCAGACCCCGATCTGTCCTTGAAAGCCTCTACTGGCCTGACATGGATAATGCTGATTGTCTATGGTGTCTGGCATTCTGCTCCCTTCGCCTTTGTGGTATTTTATGCAGGTCTTCAAACCTTGCCAATGGATCAGATTGAATCAGCCAAGGTTGACGGTGCCAGCCGTTGGGAACAGGTGCGGTATGTGATTATCCCGCATCTAATGCCGCTTATCACCTTTGTTGCGCTGATCCAGCTTATGGATAATTTTAGAGTATTTGAGCCTATTTTTGGCTTTAATGCAGAAGCACATGCAACCTCGCTTAGCTGGATAATTTTCAATGATCTGGGCGGTGAAACACGCCAGCTTTCTGCTGCGGCCACAACCTCTATGCTAACCATCTTCGGGGTGGCGATATTGCTGACGCCAGTATTATGGCGCACATGGCAGGATTTTAAGGGGAAGTCATAATGAGCAGTGCGGCCAATCGCTACCCACTATATCTTAAATGTATCATTTATAGCTTTATCGGCCTGTGGGTGATTATGGCTGCCTTTCCGTTTTTCTGGACGTTATGGGGTTCATTTAAGGTCGAGCTTGATTTCTTTTCTATTGCTGACTGGACAAATGCCCTCACAGGCAAGAACACGGCTGATACCTATGGCAGTGCGTTCACAGACACAGGGTATGAAGGGGCTTGGATTAAAGAAGAATTTTGGCGTGCTGCGATTAATACATCTATTGTCTGTTTCTTTGTGGTTTGCACGTCCCTTACAATCGGCACTTTGGGGGGCTATGCGCTGTCCCGTTCTGGCTATCGATATACATTCTGGCTTTTGATCACGGCGCTGATTTTTCGGGCGATGCCACCTATCACACTTGTAGCAGGGTATCTATTGCCTTTTTTTGAATGGAATTTGTGGGGGATTTTACCTACCACCATCATTGTGCTGGTGGCGATTAACCAGCCCTTTACCTTATGGATGCTACATTCCTTTTTCCAGAATATTCCAAAAGATCTGGATGAAAGCGCCAAGGTTGATGGCTGTACCCAGTTTCAGGCCTTCAGATACGTTATCATTCCTGTCATGTGGCCGGGAGTGATCACAACAGGTCTGTTTTCGTTTCTGCTGGCCTATAATGATTTTGCCGTAACCTCGATGCTATTATCTGATGAAAACAGAACGATGGTGCCGAAAATCGCGGCCTTTTTGGGCACAACCTATACAGAGGGTAATGTGATGTTTGCGGTGGCCGCTGTGGTATCTGCAACAGCCCCGTTATTTATCTTGGTGATGTTTTTCCAGAGCCGGATCGTATCTGGCCTGACCGCCGGTGCGGTGAAAGGATAATAGATGGTAAAAGGAAGCCGACCAGAACAGGCTGTGCTTAGCCGAGATACCGATATGGCCAAGACAGATGCCACACGCCATGTCATTGAAGGTATGGTAGATGGTCTGAATGATCATCAGATTGACGGGATTGGTGCTTTCTTTTCGGATAATTTCAGATGGATGGGCAATCAGGGCTGTGGCACGAAAATCGGGCTTCAGGCCTTTCAGGATAACTGGCAACGTCCCTTTCAGGCCGCATTTTCAGATAAGGTCTGCATTGATGAAGCACGGCTATATATGGGCGAATGGGCAGCCGCGTTTGGCAGGCAGGAAGCTGTGCATAGTGGCGAATTTATGGGTGTTGCACCAACACATAAAAAAGTGGAAATCCGCTATATGGATTTCTGGAAAGTTGTTAATGGCAAGATTGTTGATAATTATGTGATGGTCGATTTTCCCCATGTGCTAGCACAGCTTGGGGTAGACATATTTGATGGTGAGGGGTGGGAAGCATTTGATACTGGCAAAAAGGTGCCCCCACGCCCTGATACGGATTAGCAGCATGACTGATATTCACCATCAACATAAGGCCACTATCAAAACGCTATCTTCAGCATTATATGATTTTGATGAAATGTCTGTCCGCAAACTTTTAGACGGGCTGATTTCAGATACGGCTATCTGCCGGTTTTTTCACCCTGTTGGTGATGTGCTACCTGGCCAGCTTTATGACAGGGTGTTTGCGCCTCTGGTTAACGCCATGCCAGATGTTGAGCGGCGTGACATTATCTGTATTGCCGGTGAAGACCAGCAGGGCAGGAACTGGGTCGGATGTGCAGGGCATTATCTTGGCCGGTTTATCGCGCCGTTTATGGACATACCGCCAACTGGCCATATTGCCCATATCCGATATCATGAATTTTTCTGTCTCTGTGATGGCACCATCACCGAAATTCAGGTGCTATGGGACCTGCCAGATCTGATGATGCAGGCAGGTGTCTGGCCAATGGGCCCGTCACTGGGTCGAGAGGGTTATGTGCCTGCCCCTGCCAGTCAGGACGGGCTGGCACAAGGACAGCCAGATGATGCGCTAACCGCTCAAAATCTTCAACATGTGCTGGATATGCTAACTGCTATGCAGCAATATCCCGCTAAAGGCGGTGCTGAGGTAATGCAGCTAGAGCGGTACTGGCATCCCCATTTTAACTGGTATGGCCCTTCTGGCATTGGCAGCTGCCGCGGGATTGACGGATTTCGCCGGTTCCATCAGACCCCGTTTCTGAAGGCCATGCCTGACAGGGGGCAATATCCTGAACAGACATCACCTCATTTCTTTGCAGATGGTGCTTATGTAGCTGTAACCGGCTGGCCAAATATGGCGCAAACCCTAAGCCATGACGGCTGGCTTGGCATCGCCCCCACAGATAGCCAGGTTCGTTTGCGTTCGCTTGATTTCTGGCGGATTGAAAATGGACGTATCAGAGAAAACTGGGTGCTGGTCGATTTGCTGGATCTGTGGTCTCAGCTGCGGGTGGATGTACTAGCACGGATGACAGAATTAGCCTCGGCACGGCCTGAATATCAGCACGCTGTAGTACAGGAGGCCAGATAATGAATCCAATAGACAGACAGGCCTCTATTCTATCTGCCAGCAAACACGGACAATATGGCAGAGTCACCTCGGCAGATGTTGCGCGACTGGCGGGTGTAAGCCAGTCTGCGGTCAGCCGTGTATTCACAGACGGCGCCTCAGCATCGGCAAAAACAGCTGCCAAAGTAAGGCAGGCAGCAGAGATGCTTGGCTATCGTCCTAACCGGCTGGCGCGCTCGTTACTGACAGGCAAATCCTTCATTGTCGGGCTGGTGGTAGCCTATCTTGATAATTACTTCTATCCTGACGTGCTTGAAAAACTGTCCAAGGCACTTCAGCAAAAAGGATATCATGTGCTGATATTCATGGCCGACCAGACAGCGGAAAATGTTGATAATGTGGTTGAGGAAATTCTGGAATATCAGGTTGATGCAATTGTAACTGCCTCTGTTGCGCTATCCTCTGAGCTGGCCGATAGATGTCAGTCTGCCGGCATTCATGTTGTACAATTCAACAGAGTTCAGGAACGTACAAGTTTTTCATCTGTTACAACAGATAATTTTTCAGGCGGTGTCGAGATTGCGCGTCATCTGATCACCCAAGGCTATCGGCATTTTGGCTATATTGCCGGCTGGGAAGGGGCATCAACACAACGTGATAGAGAGGCCGGTTTCAGGGATATGCTGTCACAAAATGGCTTTGATCTGTGCTTTCGTGCGGTTGGTAATTTTCGCCATCAGCAAGCATATGAGGCCGCAAAAATGCTTATTGCCGCCCCTCGGCGACCAGAGGCGCTATTTGTTGCAAATGATGCAATGGCGCTAGTTGTAATGGATGTTCTACGTCACGAGGAAGGCCTGCGGGTGCCTGAGGATATTGCCATTGTGGGATATGATGATATTCCGCCTGCAAGCTGGCTTAGCTATGATCTGACAAGCTTCAGCCAGCCAGCTGATGATATGGTGGATAATACGGTCAGCCTGCTGATGCGGCATATTGAGACAGAAGATAAAACTCCCCAGCAAATTACCATTGAAGGCAGTCTGAAGATCAGAGGCTCAAGCACAAAGGCAAAGGATATCAGATGAAGGGTTTTAACAGCAAATTCACCAGCTTTCCCGATTATATTCTAGGCATCACCCATGAAATCTGGGAAGAAAAACAGGTAGAGACACTTCATCATTATTATAGTGAGGATATCGTTGTGCGCTCGCCTTCATCTGTTGTGATTGGCAATAAGGCGGTGATTGACGCAACCTACGCAACCCTTGACGAATTTCCTGACAGGCAGCTTCTGGGCGAAGATGTGATCTGGTCTGGCAATCCAGACGCAGGAATGCTGTCATCTCACAGGATATTGTCAACGGCTACCCATCTGAAAGATGGTATTTATGGCAAAGCGTCTGGAAAGATGTTGAAATATCGCGTCATTGCTGATTGCCACGCGATCAACAACCAGATTAATGATGAATGGCTGGTACGGGATCAGGGCGCGATAATCCAGCAGCTTGGCTGGAATGTTAGCAACTATGCCCGCCAGCTCATTACAGATGAAGGCGGGGCTGAAAATTGTGTCAAGCCTTTCTCAGATGCGATAGATGTTGCTGGCCCCTATCAGGGTACAGGCAATGATAATCAGTGGGGCGAAGTGCTTGCAGATATTTTGCGCCAGCTTGTCAACGGCAATATAAGCGCGATCCGAAGCCAGTATGACAGAGCCGCCACAGGATATTATCCGCTATTCCAGACAGCAACAGGCTATGAAGAGATTGAGTCATTCTGGCAGGCATTTATTGCCAGCCTTGGGGATATCAGCTTCACTATCCATCATCAGATAGGCATGGAAGAGCCAATGATGTCGCCCCGTGCCGCCATCAGATGGTCGCTATCAGCCATCCATGGCGGAACAGGACGGTTTGGTGCCCCGTCTGGCGCACCGATTTATGTTATGGGCATTACCCATGCCGAATTTGGGCCGTGGGGGCTAAGGCGCGAATATACGCTGTTTGATGATGTCGCAATCTGGAAGCAAATCCATCTTGGAAACAGGAGCATATCATGACCGAGCACCTACAAATTGTCAGATATGGCGAGCTTGTGCCGTGTCGGACTGCCTTTATTGATGCGCATACCCCCGGTTCCGATAAAAAGGAAAATTTCACCATTATTGGCGGCGGTGTATCAGAATCAGCAGACCAGCATGTACATATTAAGGAAACGCCCGGCTTTAATATAGGTGCGGCAGGTCAGCCACCAAGATGCCGTAACTCGCTTCATACCCACAGGACAGCCGAAGTGTTTTTTGTGCTTTCCGGACGATGGCGTTTTTTCTGGGGACGCTGGGGAGATACAGGCGAGGTTATTCTGGAAGCAGGTGACATTTTCAATATCCCAACAGGCATGTTCAGAGGCTTTGAGAATATCGGCACCGACTACGGGATGATCATGGCGGTACTTGGCGGAGATGATGCTGGTGGTGGTGTTATCTGGGCACCTCAGGTCATTGAAGAGGCACAGGCGCATGGCTTGGTACTTGGCGAAAATGGCACCTTATATGACAGCAAACAGGGCCAGCGACTGCCAGAGGGCATATCACCTATGGCGGTGATGGATGATGACACTCTGGCGCTGATGGCAGAACCGGCGACCAGCGATGTGGTACCTCGATGGGTAGCGCGTTATCTTGACCTGCTGGCTCTATCAAAAGACAGCGCTGTCGAGGTCATTGGTGAACATGGCCTTATTTTTGACAGACCCGGTTTCACAGCCGAGTTTCTGTCTCATCACACCCTATCGACAGACCAAAAGCAGCAATGTTTTGATGTACTAATGCCTGTCAGGGGATATTGGCAGCTATTATGTGAGGGGCAGGATTACCGTCTTAATCCGGGTGATACTGCGTTGATCCAGCCTGATACAGCCTATCGGCTGGCACCCGCCATGTCTGGCGAGGCTGGACTGTATCGTATTCGCAATACTGATGATCCGGCAGGACCTAGCTGGTGGGAAAAGGAATGAAATTATGACGATAATCAAGACAACACATGTAGGCTCACTGCCTCGTTCACAGGCGGTAACTGATCTGCTATTTGCAAAAGAACAGGGCAAGACACCAGACCAGACCCTGTTTGACGAAACCATGACAGAGCATGTTGATATGCTGGTCAGCCGCCAGAAAGAGGCCGGCATTGATGTTGTGAGTGACGGCGAGACATCGAAAATATCCTACGCAACCTATGTCAAAGACAGATATTCAGGCTTTTCAGGTGACAGCCCCCGAAATGCCCCTGCCGATTTGAAATTATTCCCGTCTTTTCTTCAGCGTCTTGCAGATAGCGGCGGCACGCCAAGCTATGCACGCCCTATGTGTACTGGCGAAATAATACCACTAGATAATGGTGAGCTTGATAAAGATATTGCCAATCTGAAAACTGCTATGATGCGTCACGGGGTTGCGCACGGCTTTATGAATGCTGCCTCGCCTGGTGTCATCTCGCTATTTCTGCAAAATGACCACTACCCTAGCCGCCAGCATTATCTTGATGCGCTGTCCGAGGTGATGAAAGCAGAATATAAAGCGATTATCGATGCCGGGCTTGATCTTCAGCTAGATTGCCCTGATCTGGCACTATCCCGCCATATGCTGTTTCCCGAGATGAGTGACGATGAATTTGTGAAGATTGCAGATAGCCATGTCGCCGCCCTGAATAATGCTGTTGAAGGGCTGCCAAAGGATAGAATTAGAATCCATATTTGCTGGGGTAATTATGAAGGTCCGCATGTCTGTGATATTTCCATGGATAAGGTTTTCTCAACCCTGATGAATACCCATGCCGGCTATATACTGTTTGAAACATCCAACCCGCGCCATGCCCATGAATGGACAGTCTTCAGAGACAGGGCAGATGAGGTGCCTGATGACAAAGTGCTTATTCCGGGCGTTCTGGACAGCACTACCAATTTTGTCGAACATCCCGAACTCGTTGCCCAGAGGCTGGAACGGTTTACAGCTATTTTCGGGGCAAATCGCATTATGGCAGGGACAGATTGCGGATTTGGCACCTTTGCAGGCTTTGGTGCAGTTGATCCTGAAATTGCATGGGCAAAGCTGGCTGTGCTTCGGGATGGCGCAGACCGCGCTGCCTGATATGCAGAATATCAATGCTGCCAGCTAGACCAAATTCACTGATATTGCTGCCGGGCATGATGTGTGATGACCGGCTATTTGCCACACAGATAACACGCCTTTGTCATGAATTTGAAGATAAGGTGGAGGTGATTGTGCCTGTTCTGGACACAGCAGACACAATAGAGGGGCTAGCACATAATATAATTGCCGAGGCACCAGCTTCATTTGCCCTTGCCGGCCTGTCAATGGGCGGGATTGTGGCAATGGAAATACTGGCACAGGCTCCAGAGCGGATTAACAGGCTGGCCTTAATGGACACAAACCCGCTGGCAGAGACAAATGAAGGGCTGGTCAGACGAGACAGGCAGATACAGGATGTGCAAAATGGCCTGCTAAAACAGGTGATAATGGACGAGATGAAGCCGCTTTATCTGGCGGAAAACCCTCATAAGCAGGCCATTCTGGATTTATGTATGGATATGGCGCTATCTCTTGGTGAGGTGGTGTTTATCAGACAGTCTTGTGCCTTGCGTGACCGGCCAGACCAGACAGCAACGCTAGCCTCGGCGCATTGTCCAACACTTATATTATATGGCGCAGAAGACAGGCTATGCCCACCAGAACGTCATTATCTAATGAAACAGCTTATCCCGCATGCCACGCTGGCAGAAATTGAGGGCGCCGGCCACCTACCCCCTCTGGAAGCCCCAGAAGCAAGCTATGATCATCTGCGCGCATGGTTGAACCAAGATAGCTAGAGATATAGCCAGATATGTCTAGTTTTTTGCACTGTGGATAACAAGCCCCCGCCCATATCAAAAATCTGCTTTTCTCTCCTGTTACGGTAAGGTTTATCCTTGACCTTATTTTGGCATGTTCTAGGTAGACAGTATGAAAAGACGCAAATTTTGTAGAGGTACCGGCCTTGCGATGGCATCTATGATGTTGCCAGCGCCCTCCATAGCTGTGCTGGGAGCAGCCAGTACGGGTGCCAACCGCTATGAGCTTGTCGCACAAAAGGGCGCACAGCATCTGGCAGGGCAGGCAAACCCGCAGACAGAATTGCTGTTATATGGCAATAATACGCCCGGCCCTCTGCTGGTTGGCAGAAAATCCGACATGCTGGAAGTTGAATTTATCAACAGGCTGGAGATGGCATCTACCATTCACTGGCATGGTATCAGGAATCTGAACGAGATGGATGGCGTGCCAGAGCTTACCCAGCCAAATGTCGAGCCAGGTGAGCGGTTTCATTATCGCTTTGCGCTGAAAGATGCAGGCACATTCTGGTATCATGCCCATAATATGGCATGGGAGCAGGTTGCCAGAGGTCTGTATGGCCCGCTAATTGTGCTAGAAGAAGAAGAGCAGCTAGATGCATCAAATATGGTGCTGGTGATAGATGACTGGCGGCTAACAGCAGACTACCAGATTGACATGGCTAGCATGGGCTCTCTTCATGACTGGTCACATGGCGGCAGGCTGGGCAACTGGCTGACCATCAATGGCAAAAGCAAACCAGATATCCAGATAGCCAGAGACACGCCTGTCAGGCTCAGGCTGATCAACGCCGCCAATGCCCGTATCATGACATTCTCGCTGGCAGGGGATAATCAATTCGAAGTGGTGGCAATAGATGGCGCGCCCTGCACTGCCTTTATGACCGACAGGATAACTCTTGCCCCTGCACAGAGGCTGGATGTGATGGTCAGTCTGCAAAGCGCACAGGCCTTGCAGGAGGTGAGTTCAGACCAGCCATTTGATGTTGCGATGCTAAGACCTGAAATCACACTGGATAACCCTGCACCGAACCGCCCTGATGCCCGCCCATGGTATCCGCGTCCGGATATGGCTGATGCCAGAGTTATAGATATTCATATGCAGGGTGGGGCGATGGGCAATCTGTCCTCTGCGATGTTTCAAGGTGAAGAGTTATCCTTGCGCGAGCTAGCGCAGCAACATCGGAAATTATGGGCATTTAATGGCGAGGTTGGCGGCTATCATAATCTGCTTGCCGAGGTCGATCTGATGCAGAAGATTGTACTTAGGGTGCATAATGATTCTCGCTGGCCGCACGCTATTCATCTGCATGGACAGCATTTCTGGGTGAACTCTTCGGAGATAACCTCAGAGCCTGTCTGGATGCTGCGAGATACCTATCTAATGGCACAGGGCGAGAAGGCTGAACTGATATTCATCGCAGATAATCCGGGGCAATGGCTGTTTCATTGCCATATGCTTGAACATCACGCCGCAGGCATGGGCGGCGTAATATCGGTCAGCTAGCCCCGATATAGAGTTACGGCCAGATATAGCTTACGGGCAAACCACAATATTGCCAGTATGCTGTTTTGCGATGAATGCTTCCTGTGCGGTGTGCAGTTCTTCAAGCTTGTAGCTCGCGGCCAGCACAGGTCTTATCGCCCCTGTTTCAATATAGCCGATAATTCTTTTCATCACCTCGGGACCTAGCACAGTCGAACCTGTAAAAGTCAGATCACGCAAATATAATGTACGCAAATCAAGCGATACAAGCGGGCCTGCGATTGCCCCTGAACAGGTATATCTG
>WTJO01000152.1 GCA_011524805.1 Alphaproteobacteria bacterium | reverse complement strand
GGGTTAGGCGGTAGCAGCTCTATCAACGGGCTGTTATATGTGCGAGGTCAGCGCCAGGATTTTGATCATTGGCGCCAGCTTGGTAATGAAGGCTGGGGATGGGATGATGTGCTGCCTCTGTTCAGACGTGCTGAAAACTGGGAAGGCGGCGCTGATGAGGTACGCGGTGGCGAAGGCCCGTTAAGCGTGTCACGGAACCGTGTGAGCAGGGATATTATTGATGCATGGATTGATGCGGCGATTCATGCCGGCTATCCACGTGTTGATGATTATAATGGCCATAATCAGGAAGGGGCAGGCCATTTCCAGATGACAATGAAGAATGGACGCCGCTGTTCAAGTGCTGCGGCCTATCTTGCACCGATTAAAAACCGCAAAAATCTGCATATTCTAACACAGGCGCAAACACAGAAAATTCTGTTCACTGGAAAACGGGCAAGGGCTGTCCAGCTAAAGATGAATGGCATCGAGCGGGTTATTTCTGCCCGCAGGGAAATCATCCTATGTGCCGGTGCCATTGGCTCACCGCAAATATTGATGCTATCAGGCATTGGGAACGCCGAAATGCTGAAGCCTCACGGTATTGAGGTGTTGCATGAGCTGTCGGGGGTCGGGCAGAATCTGCAAGATCACCTTCAGGCGCGTCCTGTCTTCAAATGTACAGCCAGCACAATAAATACTGAGACCAGAAGCCTGTTGCAGAAAATGGGCATTGCACTTGAATATGCCTTTCGGCGTACAGGGCCTATGGCAATGGCGGCAAGTCTGGGAACAGCCTTTTTGAAAACACGGCCAGAGCTTGAAACACCGGATATACAGTTTCATCTTCAGCCATTTAGCGCAACACGGCCGGCAGATGGCCCGCACCGTTTTTCTGCCTTCACAGCCTCTGTGCTTCAGCTTCGGCCGGAAAGTGCCGGCCATCTTGAACTTGCCTCTGCCCATCCGTCAGATCATCCGCGTATTTTCCCGAATTATCTGGCTACAAGAACAGATTGTGACACGCTGGTAGAAGGCATCCGTATTGCGCGGAAAATCTGTAATACCGCGCCTGTGAAAGATATGATCACAGCCGAATTTTCCCCTGGCGAGCAGATAGCAGATGATTACGACCAGCTGCTTGAATGGGCGCGAAATACTGCCACAACCATTTATCATCCGACAGGCACCTGTAAAATGGGCAAGGATAGGCAGGCAGTTGTGACACCAAGATTGACAGTACACGGCATGTCAGGGTTGCGGGTGGCTGATGCTTCTATCATGCCGACCATCACTTCTGGCAACACCAACGCACCTGCTATCATGATAGGCGAGAAGGTTGCAGATATGATTCTGGAGGATGCGGGATGACGCTAGACTGGTTTGTAGATGTCGCCCAGATTATTTTTGCAGATATTATTCTGTCTGGCGATAATGCGCTTGTAATAGGAATGGCGGCGGCCGGCCTGTCTGCGAATTTGCGTAAACGCGCCATTTTCATTGGTATGGCTGTAGCAGCAGGTTTGCGGATTGTGTTTGCTGTTGTTGCTTCATATCTGCTGGCAATCAAAGGGATTTTGATAATTGGCGGGCTGTTGCTGGCATGGGTATGCTGGCGCTTTTATAATGATTTGCGTGAATTTAATGCCGCTGATGCTGACGCGCTAGAACAGCCTGAAGAATCAGAAGACGCGCCTGAAGAAGGCTCAAAAGACAAGCAGTTCACACGGGCGTTATTCACCATCCTGCTAGCCGATGTATCTATGTCAATTGACAATATTGTGGCGGTCGCCGCGATTGCCCGCGACAATACCCAGTTGCTGGTATTCGGGCTGGCACTGGCGATTGCCTTTATGGCGTTTTTTGCCTCAATCATTATGCGCATCATGCTGAAATTCAGGTGGCTCTCATATCTGGGGCTGTTTTTCCTGATCTATCTGACAGGTATGATGCTGTATGACGGGGTGAAGGAATTTGGGTTGATTTAACCTTAAGGGGAGTATTCATTACCGCGTGGCGGTAATACACAGATTTCAGGCGGTTGATAGATTGACCTGAAATAAAATGTGCCGGACAAACAAGATATGCAGACTGCCTTCGCTGCTTATCTCTGGCAACATTCTTTTTCGAAGGCTGAATAGTGGCAAACAAGACTAGGGAGGAAATCATGTCTAGTTTAACTACACTTAGAAAAGGGCTGGCGGCAGCATGTGTTGGCGCGTCAGTTCTGCTTGCTCCAGCGATGGCGCAGGCAAAAGAGGTGAATATCAAAGTACAGGCAGTTATCGGTACGCAAACAACTGAAGTTAGAATGCTTAAAGATTTCATGGCTGACGTTACCGCTCTCACCGGCGGTGAAGTTACTTTTGAAGTACTGCCAGCAGGTGCGGTTGTTGGCGTCAAAGAGACATTGGATGCTGTTGATTCAGGTCTGGTTGACGGGGGCTTTGCATGGACACATTACTGGTCAGGCAAGCATCCTGCGGCCATGCTGTTTGGTTCACCTGTTGCAGGTGCTGGCGTTGGTATCGACAACATCGCTTTCATGTCATGGTTCATGAATGCAGGCGGTAAAGAGCTATATGACCAGCTATGGGACGAAATGGGCGTTAATGTAAAAGGCTTCATGCTTCAGCCTGTTGGACCTGAAGCGCTGGGCTGGTTCAAAGAGCCAATCAACTCAATGGAAGATTTCCGTAAATACAGATTCCGCACACCTCCTGGTCTGCC
>WTJO01000046.1 GCA_011524805.1 Alphaproteobacteria bacterium | reverse complement strand
GTCAGCGAGACACCATTGATATAATCGACACCGTTGAGGTCATTATTTCCGCTACCATCGACCGTGATCACAAAGATGTCTGCACCAGCCTCGCCATAAAGATCATCATCACCAGCCCCGCCAATCAGCGTATCAGTCCCGATGCCGCCATTTAGACGGTCATTGCCTATGTCACCTTCTAGCCTGTCATTACCTTCACCGCCGATAAGGATAGTTTTAGATATAGCGCGGCCGATCAGATTATCTGCGCCGGCAGTGCCTATAACATGTGTAAAGCTAGCAGTGTTAACCGTGATACCGGAAACCAGCTGTGATGTTGCACTATTCCAGATGGTGGCTGTGCCGTTTTTAAGATCTTCAACCGCAGCATATAGATTTGTTGTATCAGGGGTAAAGCCAGTTACATCAAGAGATGATAAAAATAGCTCTGTATAATATGTTGACTCTGTGCCGTCAGGAGCGATGTTGTTTCCACTGACCAAATCATCTGTATCAACAGTAATCGCATAGGCCTGTTCGGCGGATGCAACCAGCCCGATAATAGACAGCAGGCCAGCGCCATTCAGGGCAGTGCCGGATCTAAGCGCCAGTCTGGATTTATGAGGAAATTCTAAATTAGAATAGTGGAGGGGGGGGGAGACGTTTTGCTAGCACGCGCACCTCCTGTGATGTCAGATAGGGTTTTCATGATCATGATCCTTTAGATGATCGGGCTGGCCTGGCCAGCAGGAGTGTAACCAGTCATCGAAAACATACACACATATTCACCTCATAAGATTAACCATAATGATCATAAATGGGAAAGGTTTTTTTCAGGCTTATATCCGTCCGGCATTTTTCCTGCCAGAGCCGGTCTTATCAAAGGGCGGCGCGTTAATCATTTGATTATGCCCTGAATGCCTATTATAACGTTTCGTGCATATGTATATTCAACCACCAGCATAGACAAAGCCGTGACACAGCCTTCAACGCGCACAGATACAGCACAGGGTGACGGGCTGAGACAGCTCAGGCTGGCCAGCCGTGCATCACCTCTTGCCCTTGCCCAGACCAGACAGGTCATGGCTGCTCTGCCAGATATTGCCTGCGAGATTGTCAGCCTGTCTACCACAGGCGATGAGGTGCTTGACAGGCCGCTTGTCGAGGTGGGCGGCAAGGGCGTATTTATCAAGACACTGGAAGCCGCATTGCTGGATGGGCGGGCAGATATGGCGGTGCATTCTGCCAAGGATATGGAAGCTGTATTTGCCGCCGGCACACAGATTGCCGCCTTTATGGCACGCGAAGATATGCGTGATGCGCTGGTAGGCCCCTATCGTGATATTGACAGCCTGCCTGATGGCGCGGTAATTGGCACGGCGTCAGTTCGCAGAACGGCCTTGCTGCGGCATTATCGCCCTGATCTGGATATCCGGCTGTTGCGGGGCAATATTAATAGCCGGCTTGCCAGACTGGAGGGGGGCGAATTTGATGCTATTCTGCTAGCTGTTGCAGGGCTAAAGCGGCTGGATATGCAGTGCGAATACTACCCTCAGGAGGTGTCGATATTGCCGCCTGCCGCCGCACAGGGCGCGCTGGCCATCCAGATAGCAACAGCCCACCCCCATCATGACCAGCTTGCGGCTTGTTGTGCCCGGCTAAACTGTGCCGATACAGCAGATTGCGTTACGGCCGAACGGGCGGCACTTGCCTATCTTGACGGTTCCTGCCAGACCCCGATTGCCGCCCTTGCCGAGATCCGGCCGGATGGGCGCATCTCGCTTGGGCTGAGCGTGCTATCTGAGGACGGGGCACAGAAATTTGATATTACAGATACAGCAGACAGGCAGGACGCCGCCCAGCTTGGCAGGTCATGTGCCGAACGTCTGCTGGCACAATGCGGGGGACGTGATTTTCTTGCCTAGAGATAGAAAATTTCTGTCATTCCTGCGGGGCGCTGTCTGATGCTTGCGATATTGCGCCCAGAGCCTGCCGGCACACAAGATGTCAAAACGCTTTCTGCTATGGGCATACCGGCCATGTCACTGCCGATGCTAGAGATAGCGCCGTGTCTGCCAGCAGATATTGCCACCCAGATAGTACAGGCAGACCATCTTGTCTTTACCTCACCGGCAGCGATTGCGGCGATTATGGCCAGAGATGAGCTGGAGAGCGTGATTGCAGGCAAAGCCTGTTTCTGTGTAGGCACCGCGACAGCGCAGGCGGCAAAACAGGCTGGCCTGATACCGGTTGACACCTCTGCTGGCAATGCTGGCGCGCTGGCCGAAGAAATCATCGCTGAAATGCGCCGCAATAACGCACAGACAGATGCGCCCTGCCTGTTATGGCTATCTGCAGAAACGGTGGCGCGCGATCTGGTGGCGATGCTGGCAACGCACAATATCCGGCTGGTCAGGCAGGTGGTCTATGCCGCGAATCCTATTGACGGCCTGTCAGATGATGTACAGCGCCTCATCGCCTCACACCAGATAAATGCCGTTTTGGCATTATCTGCCCGCACCTTGAAGATTTTTCAGCAATTGCTAACCCGATATGGGCTGTGGCATCATCATAGACAGATGCATCTTATTGCGGCATCAGAGCAGATTATCGGCTCTGTGACATCGGAATTTGCCAGCACAGAACTGGTAAATCCTGCCGCATCAGGGGGGTATCTGGAACAGCTAGCGGGCATTATTGACAGCCTGCCCGATAGCTAACGCGAAACCTGATAGCTGCAAAAAGAACGTGGAATGGTTGCCAGAAAACGCACAAAAAAAGCCGAGACACCTGCCGCCGAAACGATTATTGAGGCGTCTGACAGTCCCGTAGCCGATGGCGCGGCCGGTATTGTGGCCAGTGTTGCGGCCAGTGTTGCGGCTAGCATCAGGGGCGCCTATCTGCCTGTCTGGCTTTGCGCCGCGCTATGTTTGTCTGCTGTTGCGCTGGGACTGGCTGGCTGGCCATATCTTCACAAGGTGCTAAACCCCCAGCCATCAACCCCGTGGGCAGCTGATATTGCTACAGCTCAGGCCGGATTTGATAGCCAGATAGGCGCGCTTGAAACCCGCATTGCCACGCTGGACAGCCAGCTTGCCCAATTTGCAGAAAATTCGGAAACAGCCAGTGCTGACAGAACAGAACAGGCCGCAAGGCTGGCACAGATTACCAGCCAGCTTGATGCGCTTGACACACAGCTTGCCGCCCTCAGACAACCGCCGCCAGCCAGCAAACAGCCATCAGCCGATAGGGCGGTACAGACATCCCCGCCCTCATCTGATGAACGCATTGATCAGCCGACCCAGCCGCCAGAAACAGACATGCCAGAAACGTCATTTCTGTCCAAAGTCGGCGGGTTTTTCAGCCAGATACCGGAACGTGTAACAGGCTGGATGTCAGGGCTGGGCGATATGTTTTCCTCTGTCATTACCATCACCCCGCTATCGCCTGATGATGAAAAAGAGGCTGGCTCATGATCAGGCTTATTCTCTATCTTGTGCTGGCGGGTGGCTTTGCCATCATTGTAAGCTGGTTTGCCGAGCAGACAGGCCAGACCACCATCATCTGGCTGGATACCGAGGTTAGCCTGCCAACCTCGCTTGCAATAGGCGGGATGATTGGGCTGTTTGTGGTTGCCGGATTTTGTGCATGGCTGTTCCGTAAATTCCTCAGCTGGCCGGGGCTAATTGCCTATAACTGGCGCGAGCGGCGGCGGCGTGACGGCGAAAAGGCGCTGGCGATAGGCATGGTTGCTTTTGCCGCCGGTGATATTAAACGTGCCCGCAGACAGGCAAAAAAATCTGAAAAACTGCTTGGTAGCGGGATATTGCCTGATTTGCTATCTGCCCAGACAGCCCATGCGACAGGGGATACCAAAGCCTCGCTCAGATATTTTCAGGCACTGGCAAAAGACAGACAGACAGCCTATTTTGGCCAGATTGGCCTGATGCGTCTTTACCACCAGACAGGCAATGATTCTGACAGTAAAGAGGCAGCAGAACAGGCACTGCTGATTGAGAAAAATTCGCTTCCGGCGATAATGAAGCTGCTGGCAGATGCGCTGGCAAATCAGGCATGGGAAGAGGCGCATGCCCGTGTCGACAGGCTCATCGCGCTTCGACAGGCAGAACAGAAACACCAGCCATCAGACAGGCTGTTTTCCGATAATCCGCAGGCTGATAACGCGGTGATGCCGTCTGGCCAGCTGGCGAATCTGCCGCTTCTGGCCGCCTATCTATGCCTGTTTATCGCCGAGTTGCAGGCTGATGACAGGGCAAAGCTGAAATGGCTGACACTGGCGGCGGACTATCCTGCGCCTTTGCCAGCTGCCATCCTGAAATGTGCAGGGCTGGAAGCAGAGCAAAAGCCAAAATCGGCAATAAAACGGCTTGAAGCAGGGTTTATCCGGCTGCCGCATAGCCGCATTGCAGACCAGTTAAAACAGATTTCGGGCACAAATGACGGCCAGCATGTCGCCCAGATTGGCAAGCTGGCTGAAAAAACACAAAACCGTGACGAGGCACAGCTGATTGTGGCCGAACAGGCGCTTGCATGCGGCATCTGGGCGGCAGCTAGTGCCGCACTTTCCCAGATTTCGGCGGCCGGACATACCAACCGCTATTTTATGGTTTCCGCCAGACTGGCAGACGCTATGTCCGGAACAGATGCCGAAACACAGACGCTTAGCAGGGAAGATGCGCTATTTGAGGCCGCCACTGCCCCGCATGGGAGTGGCTGGTATTGTGCCGGATGCCATGCCCCGCACCCTGATATGGCGGATAGTTGCAGCCAGTGTGGTGTGATCGGACAGATTGGCTGGATGCCTGCCCACAGCCAGTCAGTATCTGCGCCAATCCTTCCGGACAGAACATAATGGTTGAAATAACGCCTATCTGGCAGTGAAATATGTTTGAAAGTGCTACAAAAAAAATTTAAGATTGGGGCAGGATGTATATGTAGTCAGAACAGAGACCGGTCAGCTTACTGCCTCTGAGATGTCTTAAGATACGCACCAAACGCACAAGCTGTCAGACCTGTAGCGTCTGTAATGTGCATTGAAATGGGAGAAAATTGATGAAAAAATTGCTTAGTATGTCTGCTGCATTGTTGATGGTGGCAGCCCCTGCTTTGGCAGATGATGTCAAGATAGGTGTTATTCTGGGCTATACAGGCCCGATTGAGTCATTGACCCCTGACATGGCAATGGGCGCCGAGCTGGCCATGTCTGAAGTAAATGATGCTGGAAATTTTATGGGCGGTGGTAAAACGCTTGTGTCTGTAAGAGCTGATTCAACCTGTATTGACTCTGCTGCTGCAACAGCTGCCGCAGAACGTCTGATTACAGCTGATAAGGTTGCGGCAATGGTCGGTGCTGACTGTTCTGGCGTAACCACAGCTATTTTGCAGAATGTTGCTCTGGCAAATGGTATTGTGATGGTATCACCATCTGCAACATCACCAGCGCTATCAACCATCGAAGATAATGACCTGTTCTTCAGAACAGCACCATCTGACGCACGTCAGGGTGAAGTGGTTGCTGATGTGCTGATGGATAAGGGTTATAAATCTGCTGCGATGACCTATACCAATAATGATTATGGCAAGGGTCTGGCAGATAGCATCAAGATGAATTTTGAAAAAGCAGGTGGCGAGATCACAATCTCTGCTGCGCATGAAGATGGTAAAGGTGACTATGGTGCAGAAGTAGCAGCGCTGGCTCAGGCTGGTGGCGATATTCTGATCGTGGCAGGCTATCTTGATCAGGGTGGTAAAGGCATCATCCAGTCATCTCTGGATACAGGCGCGTTTGACGTGTTCTATCTGCCAGATGGCATGATCGGTGATTCATTGCCAGAAGCAATTGGCCCTGATCTGAACGGCTCAATCGGTGACGTACCTGGCACAGACAGCCCGGGTGCAGCAAAATTTGCTGAAATGGCAACTGCAAACGGATTTGCCGCAGGCCCGTTCGCGCCTGAAAGCTATGATGCTGCCGCGCTGATTATTCTGGCCATGCAGTCAGCAAATTCTACTGACAGCCAGACATTCAAGTCACATATGATGAAAGTGTCAAACGCACCGGGTGAGAAAATCTTCCCTGGCGAGCTGGCAAAGGGCATCAAATATCTGCGTCAGGGACTGTCAATTGACTATGTTGGCGCCTCTGCTGTTGAGCTTGTTGGCGGTGGCGAGTCTGCTGGTAACTATGCCGAAATCGAAATTATTGACGGCAAAAACGTTACAGTTGGCTATCGCTAGGTCTGACTGAACGGGATAAATATAAACCCGGAGGGGATGCATAACACGCTCCTCCGGGTTTTTTCTGCCTAGGAACATAGTATGATTTCCATTCAGAATCTTCATAAACGCTTTGGCGGCATTCTGGCGGTAAATGATGCGTCCTTTACGATTGACACAGGGTCTATCACGGGGCTTATCGGACCAAATGGTGCTGGCAAGACAACATTATTTAATATTATTGCAGGCGTATACCACCCTGATTCCGGCACGGTGTTGCTGGATGGTGAAGATATAACAGGGTTGCCGCCACATCAGCTATTTACAAAAGGTCTGCTTCGCACTTTCCAGATAGCCCATGAATTTTCATCTCTTACGGTAAAAGACAATCTGATGATGGTGCCCTCTGGCCAGCATGGCGAGCGGCTAATTGATGCATGGTTCAGGCCGGCCAGAATTGCAACTCAGGAAGCCCAGCTTGCAAAGCGTGCTGACGAGGTCATATCGTTTCTTCAGCTAGATCAGGTAAAGTATGAATATGCCGGCAATCTGTCTGGCGGGCAGAAAAAACTGCTAGAGCTTGGTAGGACAATGATGGTAGATGCCAAAATTGTGTTTCTGGACGAGGTTGGCGCCGGAGTAAACAGAACCTTGCTGAATACCATTGGCGATGCGATTCTGAGGCTAAATTCGGAACAGGGATATACATTTTGCATGATCGAACATGATATGGAATTTATCAGCAGGTTATGTGACCCTGTGGTAGTGATGGCAGAAGGTGCGGTGCTGGCCACAGGTAGCGCAGATGATGTCCGGAACAATGAAGAGGTAATCGAAGCCTATCTTGGCACAGGGCTAAAAAATAAATAGCGTCCTATAACATGGAAAAATCCAAGAGAAAGACAGTGCAGTATCTTATCGGTGAAAATATGACAGGTGGTTATGGCGGAGCAAATATTCTGCATAGTTGCACTATTGGCGTAGATAAAGGTGAAATCGCCGTTGTTGTAGGTCCGAACGGGGCTGGCAAATCGACTGCCATGAAAGCCGTGTTTGGGATGCTTCATCTGGCCGAAGGGCAGGTCAGGATAGATGGCGAAGATATCACCCACCTTAAACCACAGGAACGTGTGCTGAAAGGCATGGGCTTCGTGCCACAGAATAATAATGTATTTCCCTCTCTTACGGTTGAAGAAAATCTGGAGATGGGCGCCTTTATCCGCACCTCCGATATCTCGGATACTATGGCACAGATTTTTGATCTGTTTCCGGTGCTGAAAGAAAAGCGCCGCCAGCCGGCAGGTGAGCTATCAGGCGGCCAGCGCCAGCAGGTAGCGGTTGGGCGCGCGCTGATGACACAGCCAAAAGTGCTGATGCTTGACGAGCCCACAGCAGGTGTATCTCCGATTGTGATGGATGAACTATTTGACAGAATTATCGAAGTTGCCAGAACAGGGATTGCGATTTTGATGGTGGAACAGAACGCAAAACAGGCACTTAACATCGCCGATAAAGGCTTTGTACTTGTTCAGGGACGCAACCGCTACACAGATACTGGTCAGGCATTGCTTGCCGATCAGGATGTGCGCAAGGCATTTCTGGGGGGCTAGGTAATGGTAACAGATGTCCTGAATGCGCTTGTGCTGATAGCCAATTTTGTAATTGTGCCGGGGCTGGCCTATGGCTCGCAGTTGGCGCTGGGTGCGTTGGGTGTAACGCTTGTCTATAGCGTATTGCGGTTTTCCAATTTTGCCCATGGCGAGATGATGAGCTTTGGTGCCATGGGCACAGTACTGATGACATGGTGGTTGCAGTCACAGAATATATCTCTGGGCGGTCTGCCCACAGCCCTGTTGGCGTTGCCATTCGGCATTTTGGGGGCGATTGCGCTCTGCCTGTTTGTAGACAGGACAGTATTTTCCTATTACCGCCGGACACGGTCGGCAGGGGTGACCTATCTGATTGTCTCTGTCGGGGTGATGTTTGCGATAGGCGGGCTTATCCGCTTCATCATCGGACCAAAAGACAGGGTGTTTGCCGATGGTGACAGATTTATCCTGAAAGCACGCGCCTTCAAAAAGATGACAGGCCTGTCAGAAGGGCTGTCTATCAAGACTTCTCAAGGGGTGACAGTGATTGCAGCGATTATCATTGTGGCGCTGTTATTCTGGTTCCTGAACCGCACCAAGACAGGCAAATCGATGCGTGCCTATTCGGATAATGAAGATCTGGCGCTATTATCAGGGATTAACCCTGAGCGTGTGGTGATGATTGTCTGGATAATCACAGGTGCGCTGGCGGCAATTGCCGGCAGTCTGTATGGTCTGGATAAAAGCTATAAACCCTTTACCTATCTGCAGATATTGCTGCCTATATTTGCCTCTGCGATTGTTGGCGGGGTGGGCAGTCCTGTAGGTGCGATTGCAGGCGGGTTTGTGATTGCCTTTTCCGAATTATTTGTCACCTTTGCCTATAAAAAGGTGCTTGGCTATCTGCTGCCTGATGCGATTGCCCCCTCCGGTCTAATGCAGATTTTATCGACAGACTATAAAATTGCCGTGTCATTTGTGATTTTGGTGATTGTGCTTCTGATCCGGCCGACAGGCATATTCTCTGGCAAGACATTGTAACAGGAGCAACAGATGTTAGGCGCACATAAAACCAAGCTGTTATTTCTGGCCATGGCGGTGATGCTGGCATTTATCGGCTTTATACAGAGCTGGAATGTATCGCTTGCGATTCTTAACCTGTGCCTGATTTCTGCGATCATGACGCTGGGGGTAAATATCCAGTGGGGATATGCCGGGATTGTGAATTTCGGGATGATGGGCTTTGCTGCGCTTGGCGGTGTGGCGGCGGTGCTGGTGGCAATGCCACCTGTAACCGCAGGCTGGGAAGCTGGCGGGCTGGGGATTATGGGCGGCTTGCTGGCGGCGGCAATCACCATTATTCTGGGCTTGCAGGCATGGAAGCGGCTGGCAGGCCAGTCGCGCAGACGCTACTGGATAACTGCGCTGATTGTGGTTGCTGGCTACACCGTATCGCGCCTGCTGATTGACCCTGCGGTAAGCGCTATTGAATCAATTGAATCAGCCAAGGCAGGCTATCTTGGCGGGCTGGGCCTGCCGATTTTGATGTCATGGGTGGTTGGCGGCCTGCTAGCGGCGGCGGCGGCCTATGTGATTGGTAAAATTTCACTTGGCCTGCGCTCTGACTATCTGGCGATTGCCACGCTGGGAATTTCCGAAATTCTGATTTATATCATGAAAAATGAAGACTGGCTGACCAGAGGGGTAAAGAATGTGAATGGCATTCCGCGCCCTGTACCGTACGAGATTGATCTTCAGGAAAGCATGTGGTTTGTCCAGCTTGCTGGCGATTTAGGTATTGCCACGGACGAGCTATCATCAATTGTGGTCAAGCTATGCTATGCCGGATTATTTATTATTGTACTTGCCGGATTATTCTGGCTATCAGAAACAGCCCTGCGCTCGCCATGGGGGCGGATGATGCGGGCTATCCGTGACAATGAAACAGCCGCACGGGCCATGGGCAAGGATGTCACCTCGCGTCATCTTCAGGTGTTTGTCATAGGTTCTGCTGTTATCGGGATAGCTGGTGCGATGCTGACCACGCTTGACGGGCAGTTTACACCAGCCTCATATCAGCCACTACGCTTTACTTTCCTTATCTGGATAATGGTTATTGTTGGCGGGTCTGGCAATAATATGGGCTCGGTGCTTGGCGGCTTTATAATCTGGTTTTTCTGGATTGAATCAGAACCGCTCGGCCTGTGGCTGATATCAACAATTACAGCGACAATGGATGATGCCAGCCCGCTTAAAATACATCTGCTTGAAAGCGCTGCACATATGCGTCTGATGACAATGGGGATTGTGATGCTGCTGGTGTTGCGTTTTGCACCGCAAGGGCTGATACCTGAACAGAAACGCTAGCGATAGCATATGCGAAAAAAGGGGGGGGGAAGCCAATGGGCAATATATCTCACAAGGTAGGGTTTATCGGGCTTGGGAATGTTGGCGCAAAGCTGGCAGGCTCATTATTGCGCAACAAGATTGATCTGACTGTGCGTGATCTGGATAAAGCGGCTGCACAGCCTCTGCTGGATGCGGGGGCAGGCTGGGCAGACAGCCCTGCCCAGATGGCGCGCGATTGTGATGTGATTATCACCTGTCTGCCGTCACCTGCAATTAGCGCAGCTGTGCTAGAGGCAGAGGATGGCGTGCTGGCCGGACTGTCAGAGGGCAAAATCTGGGCAGAAATGAGCACTACGGATGAGCAGGAAATTTACAGGCTTGGTGCGCTTGTAGCGAATACAGGCGCTTCTGCTATTGACTGTCCTGTATCTGGCGGGTGTCACCGTGCCGCGACTGGCAATATTTCAATATTTGCCGGTGCTGAACGTGCCGTGTTTGACCAGATGCTACCATTACTCACCACAATGGGCAGGCGGATTCTGCATACCGGCCCGTTGGGAAGTGCAACCATCTTGAAAGTGGTAACAAACTATCTGGCCACAGCTAATCTGGTATCTGTGGCAGAAGCCCTGTCTGCCTGTTCTGCGGCAGGTATGGATTTGAAAACCAGCTTTGAGGCTATCCGCATTTCAAGCGGTAACAGCTTTGTACATGAAACCGAAAGTCAGGTTATTCTGAATGGCAGCCGTGATATTAATTTTACCATGGATTTGGTGCTAAAAGATATCAGCCTGTTTAATGATGTGGCCGAACGCTCAGGGCTGTCACTTGAGCTTGCGCCTCTGCTGATTGAAATTTTCAAGGACGGGATTGCACAATATGGCGAACGTGAATTGTCGCCAAATATTATCAGACGTATCGAAGAGCCAGCGGGGCTGGATGTACGGGCTGATGGC
>WTJO01000220.1 GCA_011524805.1 Alphaproteobacteria bacterium | reverse complement strand
ATCTGCCAGCGTCATCGCCTCAACCTGATCATGGGTTACATAGATGGTGGTCGCGCCAAGCTGTCTGTGCAATTTGGCAATCTCGACACGTGTGTCATGGCGCAGGGCGGCATCCAGATTTGACAGAGGCTCGTCAAACAGAAACACATCAGGATTACGGACAATGGCGCGCCCAATAGCCACACGCTGACGCTGGCCACCAGACAGGGCGGCAGGGCGTCTATCCAGCAGATGTTCCATCTGCAAAATCTTTGCCGCTGCTTCGACACGGGTGGCAATTTCGGCCTTTGAGAATCCCTGAAGCTGGAGCGAAAAGGCCATATTATGGAACACCGACATATGCGGATACAGTGCATAGGACTGGAACACCATCGCAATACCTCGCTTGGAGGGCGGCAGATCCATCACCGGCCTGTCAGCGATAATAATTTCGCCGCTACTCAGGCTTTCAAGCCCCGCAATCAGACGCAACAAAGTTGATTTACCGCATCCCGATGGCCCTACAAATACTACAAATTCGCCTTTTTCGATTTCCAGCTGGACATCTTTTACAACTCTGGTACTGCCAAAGGATTTATCGACATGTTTAAGCTCGACTTGTGCCATCTAGGCCTCCTCAAATGATGCGTCAAGATGATCAAAATCAAAACAGCATCTTAGTCTCTGCGTGTCCGAAACACGGTCAAAAATAATCTGCCCGTCTGTGCCTGACAGGGCTGTCATATAATTTGCCTGCATCATCGCAGGCTGTGATTTGCGCCAGTGAAGAAAGGCCGAAAATTGCTGATAGACAGACTCTGCTGTCGCTGCCTGTTCCAGTGCTGCGCGGGCAAAATGCCCCTCACCCTGCGGCAGCCATATATCCTCGGCATCTGAAAATCCGCCATGCGGGGTGTCCGACTGCCAGACCATGGGGGTGCGGCAGCTATCACGCCCTGCAAAGTTTGGGGCAAATTCAATCCCCCATGGATCTCGCATTTTTTCGACAGGTATATTCTGGACATCTTCTAATGCCAGCTCTTCACCCTGATAGATACAGCTTGACCCGACAAGGCTGACCTCCAGCTTCAGCAATAATAGCTGTAGCGCATCCTGATGCTCTGATGATAGTCCTAATGCACCTAGCTGGCGCGTCACAGAACGCGGCACATCATGGTTTGAAAAGGCAAAGACAAGCCTGCCAGAATTGTTAAACGCCTCAACCGCGTCTGTGATGGCCTGCCTGAGGCCCGCCACATCCAGCCCGCCCCATTCAAGCAGATTAAAATTATAGGTGGCATGTAAACGCCCTTCGGCTGTAAAGGTCTGGCTGGCCAGCACCGCATCATCGCCATGAAGCTCGCCCATCAGAAATCTGTCACCATCATAGCCATCAGCGACAGCACGGAAAGATTCACTAAATTGCTGGATAGCAGGCTGGTTTAGCTGGGCGGTATCATGAAGCTGGCGGAAGAAAGGCTGTTGCTGCTGTGGCAATATACCCGACACAAAATCAGGCTTTGGCAGATTATTCCGATAGGGCGCACTATCGGCATTGATGGTATGCACAGCATCCAGCCGGAAACCGTCAACCCCTCTGTCAAACCAGAAACGGGCAATATCTCGGAAGGCTTCCTGTACCTCGGGATGCGCATGGTTCAGATTGGGCTGGCTTGGCAGAAAATTATGCAGATAATATTGCTGTCTGCGCGGCTCCCAGCTCCATGCCCGCCCGCCAAAAAATGACAGCCAGTTGGTCGGTGCAGAACCATCATCTAGCGGGTCAACCCAGTGAAACCAGTCAGCTTTTGGATTGTCTCGGGACTGCCTGCTTTCGGTAAACCAGAGATGCTGGTCAGAACAATGGGCAGGCACAATATCGACCATCAGCCTCATTCCGCGCTGATGTATAGCCTCTATCATATGGTCAAAATCGACAAGCGTGCCATATTCATGGTGAATATCGCAATAATCAGAGACATCATAGCCAAAATCTTTTTGTGGTGAGGCGAAAAACGGGCTGATCCAGATAGCATCTACCCCAAGACCGGCAATATAGTCTAGCCGCGAGGTAATGCCCAGTAAATCGCCAATACCATCCCCGTTTGAATCCTGAAAGGAGCGCGGGTAAATCTGATAGATAACGGCTGTTTCCCACCATTTCAGAGAGGCCATCTGCTAGCCCCCCTTCACCGAACCGGCCAGAAGACCGCGGATGAAATATCGCTGCATCGCAAGAAATACGATCACAGGCACAATCATTGAGATAACAGCAGAAGCATTGAGCAGATGTAGCTGATCCTTAAAGGTGCCAAGCTGTTGTTGCAGGCGGATAGGAAAAACCAGATCATCCGAATTATTCGGCCCGATATATAAGGCAACAATCAGATCATTCCAGACCCATAGAAACTGGAAAATGCTGAATGATGCCAACGCAGGCACAGACAGAGGTACAATCAGTCTGGTAAAAATCTGTAGATGATTTGCCCCGTCAATCCGCGCACTTTCCAGTAACTCACGTGGCAGACCCACAATGTAATTCCTGAGCAGATATATCGCCAGAGGCAGACCAAAGGCAGTATGGGTAATCCACAGGCTGGCAAAGGATTTTGAGGCAACCTCACAGCTATTTGTCGTCTCGCAATCTGTCATCCACTGGTTTAGTGCGGTCGCCCATGAGGCAATCCCGCTAAAGCCCTGCAAGATAGGCAGAAAAGCAAGCTGGGTTGGCACCACCATCAACGAGACCACAATCACAAACAGCCAGTCACGCCCCGGAAAGCGCATCCATGCAAAG
>WTJO01000040.1 GCA_011524805.1 Alphaproteobacteria bacterium | reverse complement strand
GGCGAAGAGGTGGCAATCTGTTTATTGCCTCTATGATTTGTGCGCTAGCATCCGAATAGGTGTCTGTCATGATGTCATGCTGGCTGTGTTTGCCATCTTGCGCGCTAGCTGGATGGCAGCGATAAGGCTGTCGGGGCGTGAAGTAAACTGGTCTGCCCTGTCAAAGGCTGTGCCATGGTCAGGCGATGTGCGGATAAAGCTAAGCCCAAGGGTGATATTCACGCTGCCATAAAAATCCAGCGTTTTGACGGGAATAAGTGCCTGATCATGATACATGCACAGCACAGAATCATATGTCTTTCGCATATCTGGATGAAATAGCGTGTCAGCGGGCAGAGGTGATGTTACCTCTATGCCAGCCTGTCTTGCGCGCTCAATCGCCGGCATGATGCGCTCTGCTTCCTCGTTACCTATATGACCGTTTTCGCCTGCATGGGGATTTAGCCCCGCAACGGCAATATGCGGAACCGAGATGCCAAAATACCGCTTCAGCCCGTCATTCATGATAGTCAGCGTGTTCATAAGCAGGTCAGGGTCTATCGCTGATGCTACCTGATGGAGCGGAATATGGATGGTGAGTGGCACAACCCGCAACTGCGCATTTGCCAGCATCATGACAGGGGTTGCATCATTATCCAGACTGGCCAGAAATTCGGTATGCCCCGGATAGCCAAACCCGCTTTCATACAGCACGGACTTCGCAATTGGACTGGTCACAATACCGGCCGCCCGGCCAGATTGTGCAAGTGCTGTCGCATCAGAAATAGACCGGATAATCTGCTCGGCATTGCGCGGGTCAGGATGGCCTGCTTTAGGCGTCTCAGCCCAGATTATGGGTAATATCGGTAATCTGTTGGGCGCAGGCTCCAAACGGCCCAGATCAGCTTCTGTAATGACCTCAAGGTCAATCTTGATGCCGGTCTTGCTAGCTACCTGTTCAAGATGGTGCGGACAGCCCATCAGCACAATATCTTTTTGGCCGGAAATAGCCGCCTTTAACGCAATTTCGGGGCCTATGCCGGCCGGATCACCAGATGTGATGATAAGCGGTGCCATCTGTCTTCTATTTCAGTTCAATGCGGGCATTGCGCTGTAGTCGCAATAAAAATCTGCCACTCAATGAGGTCATAATCCGCTCAAGCTCTCTTTGTTTCAGGCTTTCAAGCGAGGGCAGGTCAAGTTCCGGCAATTTTCTCTCACATACCATGAAAACAACTAGCCCCTCTGCAAATTTCAAGGGCTGTGAAGGCTCATTCACCTCAAGAGAGATAATCTGACGTTGTAATTGCGGCGAGAGGTCGCTTAGCGCCAAATCTCTGATAACGCTCTGCACATCTGAGCCTAATTCGGCATTCAGAGCCTCTATTTGGTTACAGCTATTCAATGATGCTGTTTTTTCAGTTAGTGCTTGTGACCTGCTTTGTATCTGGTCGTTTGAAAAATCTTCTGCCAGCTCGTCAACCGCTCGCGCTAGCGTTACGATAGTTGCTTTCGGATCAAGCAGTCCCTGTTCGCGTAATTCTTCACGCTTGAAGATATATACCTGACCGCTTTGTGTGACAGGCTCAAGAATATCCCCGTCCTTTGCTGCCATAAGGGGGGCTTTGAACGCATCAGGCAGACGCTCAATAAATAGCCAGCCTACATCACCCCCACGGCTGGCAGAGCCTGCGGCGGAATATTGCTGGGCAATACCGGAAAAGCTGGCACCCTGACGTGCGGCCTTGACAATCTCCTGAGCCATGGCCTGTGTCTGCTCAAGATTGCGTTGCGGTGTTGCCAGCAAAATAATTTCACTTAGCTTGATTTGCGGCTCAGAGAAAGACTGTTTTATTTTCTGCTGTTCTTTTTCTGCGTTCTTGTCCAGCGATGCAAACTGGCGTGCAAACCGGATGCGTAAGGTGTTTGACCATAAAACATCGGCGGTATATTTGGCCAGCACAGTTTCAATATTGACATTTTCCTGAGACAGAATTTCTTGTGCTGTCATGCCATCGCGGCCAAAATTCTGCTCTATAAACGAGGCGGCTACATTCTGCGCCTGAATTTCAGCGCCGGGTACAACATTATTTGCTTCCTGAAGTTTTAGCCTGTCTTCAATAAGTGCCTGAAGCGCATCATCACGCAGGCTTCTCATATTTTCTGTGGTGATAGTAATATTGGTTGCCAGCCTGATGAAGTTCATTCTGTCCTCGACTTCCAGATTGGTAATCGGGTCACCATTTACAATTGCCACAATAGCAGCCTTGGCATTGGCATGCTGACCGGCGGGCAGGATGGTGGCAATTATGCAGAACAGGCACAGCCGCAACAACAAACCTAGCTGATGGCGTGGTCTAGAAATTACAGATTGAAGATATTGCATCATGTATCTCACTCATCAATTCGGGCGACCCAGAAGAAGCCTATCAAACACATAATCAATGCAGGGCCATATCCTGCAAATAAATACGGAACTTTTGCCGTGCTTCCAAGCAGATAACTTAAATCTGACAGAAAATAGAATCCAAATCCGGTGCAGACTCCGTAAACAATGAGCCTTATCCGGAACATACGGCTAAATTGTGATAATGTTATGGCAGCTGCAATCATTGCGATTCCGATAAATTCCAGCGGTGTAGCAAATAGCTGGTGCATAAATACCTGATGTTCTGTGATAGGAAAGCCTGCCTGTTTCTGTAAAGAAATAAAACTTGGTAGACGATAACATGGCACAGTATCAGCAGATTGTCTGTTGCGGAAAATATCAGTTGTGCTGATTTCAGATGGCAAAATTACATCACCAAGTTTTTCTGTGCCGCCAGTTGTTGTGGTCTTTGTAACATTTGTCATCACCCAGCCGCCATCTGTAAAGCTGAGCAAATCTGCTGTCATGCGCCACGATAACAGCCCATTTTCCTGAAGCTGATAGATAACAGGTGATGATAATGTCTCATTTTCAATATTTAGCTGCTCGCCATTGATGATATAGTTATTGCCAACAGATGTATCTTTCAGCCAGAGGCCATTTGTCGATATAGAGATGTTATTATCTGTTTTTCCGAAAATTTTCTCATTCCAGCGGTCATATTGAGCCGAGGTTGCCGCCGCAATCGGGTTAATCAGCCCGATATGGATGATGCCGAACAGAAATGCGACCACATAGACAGGATATAATGCGCTCCAGATTGTCTGGCCCACAGCTCTGGAAATGGTAAATTCATGTGACCGGCTCCAGAAGAAAAAACAGGAAATCGACCCAAACAAAATTGAGAAAGGCAACAGCAAATCAAATAGTCTTGGCAGTTTCAGCAGGCTTATCAGCATAACCTGCCAAATTGGAAACTCTGCATCCCGTTCTGATATGCGTCTGGCAAGCTCTGTTACATCCAGAAAATACAGAAAACAGCTTAATATCAGCAAGGCAAGCAATACCTGCTTTGTGTAGCGAACGCCCATATAGCTGAATAGAATCGAGGATTGCGGAAGAATAGGTATCATGCGCGCTGCGAGCCTGAATTAAGGGAGAATCTGAACAAGCTTTGCACTGTTCTGGCGGTTTTTTCCGGCCTAAGTAGCGCGGCTAGACACATGACCGCCGGCGCTAGGCTTGCCAGATAGATTAGCGGCCAGCTTTGCGGGATGTCGGCTATCATGCCGCGCGTCAGCACAACAAGAGTCTGGAGCAATATACCTGCGATTGCAGCAATGACCATCCGTCTGATAATATTTGCTCTGGTAAGCCGTCCGACAAGCATAATGGCCGAGGCAAGAAGCGCCAATGCCACCGCCTGAAGAGGCGCAGCCAGCCTGTAATGAGCCATAGCCAGCCGTTGCGGGAAACGAAAATCTGTCTCTGCCTTATCCCTGTCCATTAAATCGGCAATAGATTCTTCATTCGCATCAATAAACCGGCTGTTTGTGCCGTCTGTCTGCTGGCTTATATCCAGACTATGGGTCGCAAAATTCAGAGTTGCAGGCTCGGAACTGCCTCGTCTGGTCTCTACCCGTTGCCCGTTGGTCAGAATAAATACCGGCCTGTCATCGATAATTTTGAACGCGCCGCTCTCAGAGGTATAGGTAACAATAACCTCATCTGTTCTGCTATCCTGGATAAATACCTGATTAACTTCCTGCTCGCTTTTTCGCTTGTTGATATACAGAGTCAGGTCTTTGCCAAGATCAACAAACACCTTATCCTGAATAAGCACTTTTGGGATAGAGGCTCTAACTTCAAACTGTGTCTGCTTGAAGATGCTGAACGCATTTGGCAAAAGGATGATTGAATTGACAAACAGGATGAATGTTGTTGCCAGCCCGAATAAAATCGGCGCAATGGCAAATTGTATCGGCGATATGCCAGCGGCCTGCATCACAACCAGCTCTCTGTCAGAAACCAGCCTGTATATCACCCAGATTATCGCGCAGAAACAGGCTAGCGGCAAGGCGACCATCAGCCATAATGGCAGGGGCAGGAAGGAGAGTTTGAAAAAGGCAGTGAAAGACGCACCTTTATTCACCACCAGTTCAAGCACTTTCAAACTGTGATTCAGCCATACAATGATAAGCAGACCCAGCAGCACCATAAAAAGGCTGACTGTCTGCTGTCTGATTAAATAGGCATGAAGGTGAAACATAATTGTCTAGCTATCAGATTTTACACAAATTTTCCAGATTAATTTCAGTTAGCATTTTGCTTTTATCCGGTGCATTACCGTTTTAGGCCTAAAGGCAGTTACCAAAGGGGTATTCTGGCGTATATACTGTCATCACCCATCCCGTTATGATAAACGACCTGAGAGGGCGTCAGTTTATCGACAAATCAGGGTTTTGGGACTAGATAATTTCTAAAAACGATATAGGATTATGACACAGCAACCCATTTCCAGCATTCAGGTTTATTTTTGACGAGAGGATAGCGCTATGCCTGCACAATTATCACTTAATTTTTCAAAAGACAGTGGTGAGCTGTCTACACAAATTGTGCTTATGGATTCAGAAAATGCGCTTGTAACCTCGCTTGATGAGGCTGCGGCTTCCGAAATACTGAATGCTTGTGCGCTGGCAGAATTTAAGGCAAAATCTGGTTATTTTCTTGCCCTGTATACCTCATTCGGGGCGGTTCTGGTATGCGGGATTGGTGGCGGCATAGAGGCTGGCCAGCCTGCTGAAAACTGGGGCGGCAAGCTGTTCAACCAGCTAAAGAAGCCGCCATTTAATACGGCCTGTTTTGATGTCTCGCAGCTTCAGCAGGATATCGCACTGTCAGTTTTGTCAGGGGCTGTGATGGCCAGCTATCATTTTGCTGAATATTTTACTGTAAGCGCGCCAAAAGTTGTTGATGCAAATATCACGGTGACAGGAAGCCAGTCTGATGCGCTAGCCGCAGGCTGGCCAGAAAAACAGGCAATGATTGACGGCGTATTTACCGCACGCGATCTGGTCTATGAGCCAGCAAACAAGCTATATCCGGAAAGCTATGCCAGACGGTGCGAGGAATTTGCCGCCACAGGTCTGGAGATTGAAGTACTAGACGAGGCACGGCTTGAAGCGCTTGGTATGGGCGCGTTGCTTGGCGTAGGTCAGGGCAGTATCAGAAAATCTGCTGTTGTTGTCATGAACTGGAAAGGCGGCGGTGATGAAGCGCCATTGGCGTTTGTGGGCAAGGGCGTATGTTTTGATACTGGCGGCATATCCTTGAAACCTGCAAAGGGCATGGAAGATATGAAATGGGATATGGGCGGTTCTGCGGCTGTTGCCGGTGCCATGGTTGCGATTGCCGGCCGCAAGGTAAAGCGGAATATCATAGGCATTATCGGGCTGGTTGAAAATATGCCTGATGGCAATGCACAGCGCCCGGGTGATGTTGTAACCTCTATGTCAGGACAGACGATTGAAGTCATTAATACGGATGCTGAAGGCAGGCTGGTGCTGGCAGATATCATGACCTATATCCAGCGGGAATATAAACCTGCGGCGATGATTGATCTGGCAACACTTACAGGCGCCATTCTGGTATCGCTTGGCAAGGAATATGCCGGGCTGTTTTCAAATAACGATGCGCTGGCAGATGCAATAGTAGATGCTGGCCAGCAAACTGAAGAGAAAAGCTGGCGCATGCCGCTTGGCAAGGCCTATAACGACATGCTGAAATCCCATATTGCGGATATGAAGAATATTGGCGGGCCTTATGGTGGGTCTATCACTGCGGCCTGTTTTCTTGAACGGTTTGTTGAAAATGATCTGCCATGGGCACATCTGGATATTGCTGGCAAAGCATGGGCTGACAAGGCATCAGATATTGTGCCGAAAGGTGGCACAGGCTTTGGGGTGAGATTGCTGAACAGGCTGGCTGACACCTATCAGCCATAATGTGCTATGAGCCAGATTGATTTTTACCATCTGAAAGGCGAAGGGCTTGCGCAGGCGGTGGCCATGTTAAGCGACAAGACGGTTGCGTCTGGCCAGAAAATGCTGATTATCTCGCCGCCAGCACTTACCGAAATGATTTCTGAGCGGCTATGGATATCAAAATCTGATAATTTTCTGGCTCATGGTGTAGATGATGATGATGGTTCTGCCTTTGCCCCTGTCTGGATAACAACAGATGCAGATAAAAATCAGATCAATGCCGAATTTGTCTGTCTCATAGACGGGTTATGTCCTAAAAATATGATGGCCTTTACACGAATTTTTACGCTATTTGACGATACCCAGCCAGACAGGCTGGAGATGGCCAGAGCGCAATGGAAGGACTGGTCATCTGAAGCGGCGCATCAATGCCGGTATTTCGCTCAGGATGATGCAGGTCACTGGCATCTAAAACAGTAATTTTACTATTCAGATGCCAGTTTGGCACAAGAAACTTTGCAAGTGTGGCCGCTCTTTGCTATAAGGCGACCAATTCTCGTAATATCTTCGGGCATATGCCTGAATATATACCTATTAATTTCATAAAGGATGTATGATGTCACGCACGTTTTCAATCATCAAACCAGATGCAACACGCAGGAATATCACTGGTGCCGTTAACGCCATGATCGAGCAGGCAGGTCTTAGAATCGTAGCGCAAAAGCGTATACAAATGACCAAACAGCAGGCAGAAAAATTCTATGAAGTTCACAAAGAACGCCCATTTTTCAATGATCTTGTGTCATTCATGACATCGGGCCCTGTAGTTGTTCAGGTGCTTGAAGGTGATGATGCTGTCCCACGCTATCGTGCTGTAATGGGTGTAACAAACCCAGCCGAAGCAGATGAAGGCACAATCAGAAAGCAGTTTGCTGAATCAATCGAAGCAAATTCCGTGCATGGTTCTGACAGTGACGAAAATGCAGCAATCGAAATTGCCCATTTCTTTGGTGATGACGACATTGTAGGCTAGTCCGCACTATCAATCCCGCATTATTTTCGGGAGCAAAAAAAAGAGCCAGCATAGATGCTGGCTTTTTTCGTATAAGTAGGCCAATCGGCAGGCGCTATAGCAGAAAATAGGCCATCGCCGCCAGAGTTATCGCAATCGCAACGATTACGATTTTAGAAAAATTCATGAAGCCTTCGTAAAAAGCAAGATTTGCCTTTGCGTGCTTGTCAAAACCATCTGTATTCATTGCTGCCCCCCTTGTCATATGAACAGATTATCTGGCTTGTTTATGGCCTGAACCAGCGCAGAAATCAATAGCAGAATGGTAAAATCTCATCCTGTGACAGCGCCTAGTTTCAGGCTATTGACGGATAGGTAATCTGAAAGCCTGCCTCTGCCACACCTGCCAGACTGGCTGTATCATGCCAGTTAACTTGCTGATCTTGCATGGCTTCGGCATCAAGAGATAATCTGCCTGTGGCCAGCCCGTCCAGTACAGCGGGAAATAGCAGATGCTCTATCTGTAGCACCTGTGCGGCCAGCATGCCGGCATCCTCTGTCTGGCGTGGCAGAGAGGCTTGCGCAATAACAGCCCCGTCATCCAGCTTTGGCGTAACAAGATGAATGGTTGCGCCATGTCTTTCTACATCTGCGTCAATCGCGCGCTGATGAGTATTCAACCCCTTGAAATCAGGCAGTAATGAGGGATGAATATTTACAATCCGGCCATCAAAGCGGGATATAAATTCTGCTGATAATACCGCCATATAGCCTGCCAGAAATATCCAGTCTGGTGCGGCTGTTTCAATCAGGCCAGCAAGCACATTTTCATGTTTGGTGCGCGTATCATAGTCTGCGCGATCCACCAGCTCGGTGCGTATCTTGTGCTGACTGGCAATTTCCAGCCCGCCGCATGGCGTATTTGCTGCTACAACGACAATCTCGACATTGCTGCGATGTGCCTGTCTGATAAGAGACTGCAAATTGCTGCCTCTGCCAGAGATCATAATCGCAATTTTCATCTGTTTTATGCCCATGCAGAACTGCAATTCAGCAAGGTAACAGCATCATCTGAACGCGCGCCAATCTGGCCAATCTGCCAGACATCCTCACCTGTCATTAACATTGCCTTCTCGACAGAATCTGCTGCATCCGCCCTGACCGTTATCAGCATGCCAATACCGCAATTAAAGGTACGTGCCATCTCGAAATCAGACAGATTGCCAGCCTGTTTCAGCCATCTGAACAAAGGCGGGAAAGGGCGCAACGCCATATCCAGTGTAATGGCCAGATCATCGTCAAATACCCGTGGCGGATTTTCAATCAGACCGCCCCCTGTAATATGTGAAATGCTGGTAATGCCGCCTGCATTCAGGCCAGCCTTGACAGCATCGGCATAAATCCGTGTCGGGGTCAGCAATGCTTCACCCAGGCTGATATGCGGCGCCAGCGCAAAGGGTTTATGAATATCTGCGCCTGTAACCTCAATAATTTTGCGAACCAGTGAAAAGCCGTTTGAATGTATGCCAGATGACGGCAACGCAAGCACAATATCACCAGAAGATACATCACCTGTTTTCAGCAGGGCATGCCGTTCGGCGGCGCCCACACTAAAGCCGGCTAGATCATATCCTCCTGCCGGATAGACTCCCGGCATTTCGGCTGTCTCGCCGCCAATCAGTGCGCAGCCAGCTTCAACACACCCATCTGCAATGCCGGCTATTACCTCGGTAGCCACCTCTGGTGCCAGCTTGCCAGTGGCGAAATAATCAAGAAAGAAAAGAGGCTCTGCGCCCTGTGCCAGCAAGTCATTTACACACATCGCCACCAGATCAATCCCCAGACCACGGTGGATATTGCATGCTTTTGCCAGCTCCAGCTTGGTGCCAACCCCGTCAGTCGCCGCGACCAGCACAGGATCTTTGAATCCGGCAGCTTTCAGATCAAACAATCCGCCAAATCCGCCAAGATCGGGATTAGAGCCGGGACGCGATGTCCGCGCCGCATGAGGTTTGATAGCTGAAACAAGCGCATCACCTTTATCAATATCGACTCCGGCGTCCTTATAGCTTAGGGCAGGTTTCTGATCAGAGTGGGTCGTCATGATTGTGCCTTTGATATAGGATTTATGATTTCATTTAGTCGTGAATATGCTAGGCTGTGGTCAAATTGCCCCAGCATGATAATGATAAAAAAATGTTGCGTATCCTTACCATAATTTTTGGACTGTGTTTAGCCCTGAATCTGTCTAAGCCTGCTTTTAGTCAGCAGCTAGATGGCAAGATACTGTCTGAAAATGACTGTAGCTCGGATGCCTTTCTCATTCCGTCAATCATGATTGACAGCGAAGGGGTGACAGGCACCGAAGCCCGCGATATTGGCATCAAGCAGGCCACCATTGATGCATTTGACAAGCTGGTGCGCCGGATGGCTATCCCTGACCAGGACGCAATTGGCAGTCTGGATAGAGAAGCGGTAGAACGATTCGTTGATTTTATCCGCATATCATCTGAAAACGCATTGCCAAGACGCTATATTGCAGAAATTGACATTTGTTTTGATCCTGTGCGCGTGCGTGCCGGATTTATTGAGGCAGGGATTGCTTGGTCCGAATTGCTAAGCCCGCCAATTTTGCTGCTGCCTGTATGGGAAGAGCCGGCCGGTGTGCGGGTCTGGGCACGAAATATCACATGGCTTGATGGCTGGCACCAGTTTAAGACAGATGATAATTCGCTGGTGCGCTTTACCCTGCTTCGCCCCTCGCTTGAGATTGAACGTCAGCTTTCTGCCAGAGCGATTGCCAGCGCACAAACAGACATTCTGGCCAGAGCCGCACAGGCCGCAGATGCCTTGCAGATTGTATGGGTATATGCCGGCCTTGATTATCAGGGCGCAGTGCCCGAGCTGGTACTGTCTGCCCGTCTTTATGATAATGAAGGAGCTGAGCTAGCGCGGCTGATTGACAGGCGCGAGAAGCTGGACGGTAAGTTGAATCTGCAAAATGCCTTTGCCAGCATCAGACAGGAAATCACCTCTATCGTGGCGCTGAGATGGCAACAGGCCAATCTCTATCATCTGGGCACACAGAATGAAATTCTGATAACAGTCAATGTCAGCAATATGAATGGCTGGATAAATACACGCCGCGTGCTGAAAGCTCAGGCGAGCATTGACAGCTTCACCCCGATTAAGCTGAGCAAGGGCGAGGCTGTGCTGAAGGCCAGATTATCGGCGCCTGTTGAAAGCCTGCTCTTAAGTATAAAATCACTTGGATTTGTGCTAGAACCTTCAGAGCGCGGATATATACTCCGAACTGATATTGGCCAATAGGCTGGCAAAATTTTGAAGTGATATAATTTATGGTTTCGCCATCTCAAATTCCACTTGATTTCCAGATTGACCCATCCTACGCAGCGTCTAATTTCGTGCGCGGAGTGGCAAACCAGCAAGCCTATGACTGGGTTACAAGCTGGCCGGACTGGCCAGAGGGAATCCAGATGCTGAATATTTTTGGTGCCGAGGCAAGTGGCAAGACACATCTCAGCTTTCTGCTGCCACAGGACAGGGCAGTGCGCGTACCAGCTGATTTGGCACCATGGCTGATAGATGAATTTCAGCCCCTGATAGAGACAGAGCAGGCACAGAATCTAATATTTATCTGTGACTTTCCAGACCATCATGTCTTAGAAAATAAGGAAGAATATTTTCATCTTTTCAATCAGATAAGACATTCATCTCACTTTTTACTTTACCTTAGTCGGCAACCGCTCACACAATATACAACAGAACTGGCTGACCTTAATTCCCGCATGCGTGCCTTTACTGTTCAGGAAATTTTTCTGCCAGATGATGCCTTGCTTGGTGCGGTGCTGGTGAAGATGGCCTCTGACAGACAGCTTGGGCTTTCAGCCGAAATGGTAAAGCTGATTATTGCTAATAGCGAGCGTAGCTTTGATGCTATGAGACTGATTATCGACAAGCTGGATAGCCATACATTGGCAACACAAAAGCCAGTATCACTGCATATTATAAG
>WTJO01000133.1 GCA_011524805.1 Alphaproteobacteria bacterium | reverse complement strand
TTTCGTTACTATGAAATGCTGGCAGGAAGATATACTGACGGCATGGATAATTGTGCCGAATCATTCTTTGTATCATGGGGATATATGGGTCTGTTATGAAGTTAGCCAGCCACAGTATCAGCTATTTATGTCGCGACTGTTTCAGCTATGGCTATGCTGGCGGGCAGACGCAATTGCAGCACTGCCCTGAATGTGCATCACTTCGAATTGTTCAGCATGCCGAATTGTTTGAGCTGCATCTTGCGCATATAGATTGTGATGCATTTTACTGTTCTGTTGAAAAGCGGGATAATCCCGAACTGGCAGAAAAGCCGGTTATTGTTGGCGGTGGCGACAGGGGGGTGGTGGCCGCTGCCTGTTATGTTGCCCGTCAATATGGCATCCGCTCGGCCATGCCTAGCTGGCGGGCAAAACAGGCATGTTCCGAGCTGGTTGTTCTAAAGCCGCGCATGGCACATTACCAGAAGATAAGCAGGCAGATTAAGCAAATGATGCTGTCATTAACGCCGCTTGTTCAGTCTCTATCTATTGATGAAGCCTTTGTGGATATGTCAGGCACAGAGAAGTTACATAAAAAGCCGGCCGCCGTGATGCTGGCACAGTTTCAGGCTGATGTTGCAAAACAGATTGGCATTACCGTATCTGTCGGGCTGTCCTATAATAAGTCGCTGGCAAAAATATCATCAGATCAGGATAAACCGCACGGCTATTTTGTATTAGGCACTTCACAGGCACAAAGCTGGCTGGCAACTCAGCCCTGTTCGATAATTTTTGGGCTTGGAAAACGGGCTACAGCGCGGCTTCAGGCAGAGAATATCCACAGTGTAGGGGATATCCAGAACGCGCCGCTCTTGCAGTTGCAATCTATATTGGGAAATGATGCGGCACGGATTAAGGCACTTGCCTCTGGTCAGGATGAGCGGGCTGTCTTGCCATCTCAGAAAGCAAAATCTATCTCTTCGGAAACCACCTTTGCATCAGATATATCCGATCTGGAAAGCCTGCTGGCCATTGCAGAACGCCAGTCACAGAATGTGTCAAAACAGCTTAAACAGAAATCTGTTCAGGGGCGGACAGTCACATTAAAGCTTAAAACCGCAGCGCATAAGATAATCACAAGGTCTGTTACAATCGGCCAGCCAACACAGATGGCATTCCGTATTTTTTCGGAAATCAGCAGACTGCTAGAGAAGCAGATAGATGGCAAGACCAAATACCGGTTGCTAGGCGTAGGGGTGGAATTATCGTCCGAGATAGCAGAGGCCTCATTCTTTACTGACGAGCATGAACATCTGTTCCGCAAGGAAAAGCTGGAACAGGCCGTAGATTCTATCCACTTAAAGCTGGGACAGAACAGTATCACCACAGGGCGCCAGTTGGGTGCAAAACCATCTGATAGAGACAGTCCAAAGACAAAATAATCTATATCTGCGATGTTATGGACGCGTGCCAGTCCACTCATAATAAGAGCTTATATAAAAAATATACTGGAAAAAAAGAGGCTGATATAGGCATGATAGACATGTTAATTTTCAGAAACTGGTAAACATAATGAATCTATTTTTTTATGGCACGCTCAAGGCAGAACAGGTACGTCAAGCAGTGCTTGGCACGCATCATGCCACCCTCAGGATCGCACCTGCCACGCTAACAGGTTATGAGGTGCGGCAGGTGGCAGGCGCGCTTTATCCGATGATTGTAGCATCAGACCACGCAAACATAGTGTCAGGGCTGATCATATATGATGTTGATTCAGAATCTCTTGCCCTGCTGGATAGGTTTGAAGGCGTGCATTATCAGCGCGCACAGGTTGGCGTAATGACTGAAAATGGCGAAGAACAGGCAGAAATATATATTCCGGATGACACCATGATACCAGCCGGTCTGTGGGATTTTGATAGCTGGGTTAATAAAGATATGGCTCGGTTCTTTGCTGAAGATTTTGCACCGGAAGGGGTGGCACGGCCTCGCACAGATGGTGAAAAAGACAGATGATATTTGATGGTATAACTGTCACATCGCTCAGCTTTATTGGCGGGTCTGTATCGGTATTCTGGCTGGTGGCCGCATTTTCCGTATTTGTGGTTGCGATTACCAAATCTGGCTTTGGCGGGTCCATGGGTGCGCTGTCAGCCCCTATCATGCTGACTGTTCTGCCGCCCGATATTGCACTAGCCGTGCTATTGCCGCTCTATCTGCTTGCCGATGTCTGGACGATATATATCTGGCGCGGCTATTCTGTCTGGCGGTTGCTTGGCTGGATGTGTCTTTTTGCCATTATCGGGCAGATTTTCGGCTGGATGTTGCTAAGCTATATTGATAATGAGATGCTAAAACTATGTATCGGTATTGTCGCGCTGATTTCGGGGGGGAAATTTTACCTGAAAAAAGCAAATCTCCAGCTTTTCAAAATCAGGGAAATACATCATCAAATGTTTAGAAGCAGAATTGTGCAGCGGGCCAGTATCTGGTGCAGCCTTTCTGGCTTTTCCTCATTTGTATCTCTGACAGGCGGTATTCCGGTGCAGGTATTTATGCTGCCAATGAAGATACAGCGGTTCTATGTTGTTGGCACACTGGCATGGTATTTCTTGATTATCAACGCAGCAAAGGTGCCGTTTTTTCTGGAACTGGACTGGTTTACAGCCGAGACATTATTTACCAGCCTATGTCTGGTGCCGGTGGTACCGTTCGGGGTGTGGGCAGGTAAATGGCTGAACAGCCATATATCAGATGCGGTATTTTATCATGTTGCCCATATCGCGCTGATTATTCTAGGCTTGCGGTTGGTCATCACCAATATATAACAGCTATACAGATATTCAGAAAGCCAGAGAGGAAAGAGCATGTCACGGTGGCGTCATCTTGTTGTTGCAATTGGCATTGTGCCAGCGCTTATAGCCTATGTGCTGTTATGTATGTTTGTGGCAGATTATGTCACAGGCCTGCATCTTGTTGTCGATCTGCTTTTCTATCTTCTTGCCGGTCTTGTCTGGATTTTCCCTGCCTCTGCCATCGTTAAATGGCTAGCGCATTTTGAAGCGAAATAGCCTTGCGGTTTCATCTGGTGAAACATCCGCACAACAAAGCTATGGCTTGTCGTCAATATAGATAATAATGACGTAATTATGATATTTACTTGTATTTGTCATTTTATCGTCCTTACTCAGAGACTTTTTAGGGTTTGACAATGCAGCGTTATTCAGCGTGGAAACTATTTACAAAAGGCCTTGGTGGTCAGAAAGGCTGGCAGCCTGCATGGCATGATGCGTCCCCGAAGCCTAGCTATGATGTGATCATCATAGGCGGCGGCGGGCATGGGCTGGCTACTGCATATTATCTGGCAAAGCTGCATGGTATTACCAATGTCGCCGTGATTGAAAAAGGCTGGATAGGTGGCGGCAATTCCGGGCGCAATACAACCATTGTGAGGTCGAATTATTTTGTAGAAGGCAATACTGCCTTTTATGAACATTCCCTGAAGTTATGGGAAGGGCTGTCACAGGAATTAAATTATAATGTGATGTTTTCGCAACGTGGGCATCTCAACCTGTTTTTCACGCCCGGACAGCGTGATTCGATGGCCAGAAAATATAACATCATGCGTCTGAACGGTATTGATGGCACTTTTCTGAACAGAGAGCAGGTAAAGAAATTTGTCCCCCATCTGAATTATGGCGATGATGCCCGTCTGGAAATTCAGGGCGGCTTTCTTCAGGAACGTGCCGGCACTGCGCGACATGATGCCGTGAATTGGGGGTTTGCCCGCGCTGCCTCTGCGCTGGGAGTAGATATTATACAGAATTGCGAGGTGACAGGCTTTAGCTTCAAGGCCGGCAGGCTGGTTGGTGTTGAAACCAGCAAAGGCGAGATAAAAGCTGATAAAATAGGTATGGCAGTTGCTGGCTCAACCTCTGTGCTGGCGCACAAGCTGGGGCTTGGAAAACTGCCTATTGAAAGCCACAAATTACAGGCCTTTGTCTCCGAGCCAATAAAGCCATTTCTGGATACGGTTGTTGTGTATGGTGCAGGCCATGGTCATTTTTACATCAGCCAGTCTGACAAGGGCGGGATGGTATTTGGTGGCGATCTGGATGGCTATAATTCTTATGCTCAGAAAGGCAATTTACCTATCTATACAGATGTTGCCGAATGCGCCATGAATGTGATGCCCGCGCTTGGCAGGGTCAAGCTGTTACGTCAATGGGCAGGCATTATGGATATGTCAATGGATGGCTCGCCCTTTATCACCAAAACAGATATTCCGAATTTCTATCTGAATGCGGGCTGGTGTTATGGCGGGTTTAAGGCAATACCGGGTTCTGGCTGGTGCTTTGCCCACACAATCGCACATGACAGCCCGCATGAAATTAATGCGCTCTTAACCCTTGATAGATACAGGCAGGGGCGCATGATAGATGAAGCAGGCAATGGCGCCTTTCCGAAAAAACACTAACTCCATGCTCACAGAAAGACTGATGAAATGCTGTTAATTGACTGTCCTTTTTGCGGGGTAAGAGATCATGAGGAATTTACCTATCTTGAAGATGCGGCGCATCAGAAGCCGGCATTTACCAATACGGATATGCAGACATGGTTCGAGGCTGTCTATCTGAGGGAGAATCCAAAAGGGCGCCATCAGGAATATTGGCATCATGCCCTTGGGTGTCGCATGATTCTGAAAGTAACCAGAGATACCCTTACCCACGAGATAGAAGAGATCTCTGCCGCCCATCCTGAACAGCAGCAGATAGGCACGAGGCAAAAGAGCTAGCCCATGACAGGATACAGAACACAGACAGGCGGGCTCATCAACCGTAAAAAGACAGTCTCGTTCCGTTTTAACGGGCGGCGGGTATCGGGCTTTGAAGGTGATACTATCGCTTCAGCCCTGCTGGCCTCAGGCCAACAGATGGTTGGCCGCTCATTCAAATATCACAGGCCGCGCGGTGTAATGTCGGCAGGAGTTGAAGAAGGCGGCGCATTGTTTAATCTGGGTGATGGCGCAGAACGTGTGCCCAATGTCAAAGGCACTGTTGCTGAAATTGCACCGGACATTAATGTCACAAGCCAGAATGTCTGGCCATCTCTTCATTATGATATTGGTGCGGTTAATGGCCTAATCTCGCCCTTTATCACAGCCGGTTTCTATTACAAAACTTTTATGGGGCCATTTGCAAATACCCGTTTCTGGATGATGTGCGAGCATTTTATCCGCAAAGCGGCCGGGTTGGGAGAAGCCTCGCGCCTAGCTGATCCTGATGCCTATGATATTGCCAATCATCATTGTGATGTGCTGGTGGTGGGAAGCGGGCCGTCCGGACTGATTGCGGCGGCAGAGCTAGCCGAGGCTGGCTTTGCTGTAATGCTGGTCGAACAGGATTTTATATTTGGCGGTGAATGGGCAAATAAGCCTGATGATAAGAGGCTTGCCCAGATTAAAACGCTGTGTCGCCGGATTGAGATGTCAGGTGGTGTAATGATGCGCCGTGCTACTGCTTTTGGGCTATATGACGGGCTTGTCACAGGGGTGCTTGAGCGCCAGACAGATCACCTTGGCAGTAACCGTTCGGGGCGCGCACGCTTCAGGCCGCGTGAGACCATGCATATTATCCGCCCGAAACAAATTGTCATGGCAACAGGGGCAATTGAACGCGGGCTTGCCTTTGGAAATAATGACCGGCCGGGCGTCATGCTTGGCGGGGCATTGCAGACATATCTTGACAGATATGGCGTGGTGTGTGGCAACAGCGTTGTGATGGCAACGACCCATGATGGCGCCTATCAGAACGCCATTGCACTGGCACAGGCCGGCCTTGAGGTAAGTGTTATTGATGCCCGCGCCAGATTAACCGCAGCTGCCAGACAGGCGCTTAATGCAGGTGCGTCCGTGCAACTTGAGACAGTGCCCCTCAACGCGATTGGAGACAAGGCCGTTGCAGCTGTCGAAATTGGCAGAATAGATGCATCTGGAAACATTACCCGTCTTCACAGGCAGATAGGCTGTAATGTGCTTGGTGTTTCTGGCGGCTATGCACCAGTTGTTAATCTGCTATCCCATCGCGGCGTAAAGCCTGTCTGGAATACTGGCATTAACAGCTTTTTAAGCGGCAAAACCAAAGAGCAAATCTATCACATTGGTGCGGCAGACGGGCTGTTTTCAGATGATGCGGTAATCGCATCAGCGCATAATATTGTTGCCAGAATCAGGGGCGTTGAGCGGCCATATAAATCACAGCGTAAAGGCTGGGCATCTGCGCAATTGCCATTATTTGAAATCAGGCCAGAAGGCGCATCGCTCAAATCATTTGCCGACCCGCAACATGATGTCACTACAGATGATATACGGCAGGCAAAAGATGAAGGGTTTGTATCTGTTGAGCATCTCAAACGCTATACAACATTGGGCATGGCAACTGATCAGGGGCGGATGGGCAATGTAATCGGACTTGGGGTGCTGGCCGAGGCGCTTGAAAAAGATATTGCCGAGACAGGCATTACAACATTCCGGCCGCCATTCACCCCTGTATCCATTGGTGCGCTGGCAGGCAGGTTGCGTGGTGAAGAATGGGTGGCAACGCGGCGTACGCCAATGCATCATCTGCATCTTCAGGCAGGTGCCGAGATGACAGATGCAGGCATATGGAAGCGGCCATGGTTTTATCCTGAGGCAGGCGAAACCATAAATGAAGCCTACATCAGAGAAGCAGCACGTGCCCGTCAGACAGTGGCGATGGTAGATGTATCTACGCTTGGTAAAATCATGATACAGGGGCCTGATGCCACAGAGTTTCTGAACCGGATTTATGTAAACCCGTTTGCCAAACTGCCTGTTGGAAAAGCGCGTTATGGGCTGATGCTGCGTGATGATGGCATGGTGCTGGATGATGGCACAACATGGCGGCTGGCAGAAGATGAGTATCTGATGACAACCACCACCGCCCAGGCAGGCCCTGTGATGCAGTTTTTAGAAGAATTGCTTCAAACAAGATGGCAGGAGATGCGCGTTCACGTTACGTCTGTTACAGATTTATGGGCAGGTATGGCTATCACGGGCCCTCAGGCACGCCAGCTTCTTGGCAGTATTATCACAGATATTGATTTCTCGCAGAAAGCCTTTCCCTTTATGGGGGTGCGATCTGGGCATATCAGTATCGGGCGTAAAAAAATAGCCTGTCATGCAGCGCGAATATCGTTTTCGGGCGAGATGGCGTGGGAGATATATGTCAATGCAGATGATGCAGAACAGGCATGGCTTCATATGGCCGAACAGGTAAAACAGGCTGGCGGCTGTCTGTACGGGCTGGAAGCGCTGGGGGCATTACGGATTGAAAAGGGACATGTAACAGGCGCCGAGCTTGATGGCAGGGTGACGCTGGAAGATGCCGGATTTGGCGCTTTCGGGGCAAAGAAACCCCATTATGTCGGCTCAGTTCTGCGTAAACGCCCCGCATTGCAGGATAGCAACAGACCAACCCTTGTCGGGATATATCCTAAAAATAAACAGACCAGATTTTCTGCCGGCGGTATATTGTGCCGGCCTGAACATGTAAAAGGTTTTGGTGAAGGGTGGGTTACCGCTGTCACCCATTCGCCTGCACTTGGTCACTGGATAGGGCTTGGCTTCATTTCGGGCGGGTACGAAAAATGGAAAGATAGAACAGTGATTGTTGCCGATCCTGTCAGAGACAGTTTTGTTGAGGCTGAAATTGTCAGCCCGCATATGTACGACCCTTCAGGAGATAGACAGAATGGCTAACGTGCCAGCCAAAACAGCTGTGATGACAGCAAGCGCCTATCTGGTAGCTGATAGGGCGTCAGCTGCCCGCAATGCCGAGGTGACAATCTGTGAGGTAACAGGCGCTTATATCACCCAATATGCATTTTTTGCGGACCAGCAATCTGCGTTGAAGCGGGCATTGACTACTCATATGAAGCTCAAACTGCCAGCGCCCTCCTGTTTTGAAACAGGCGCACCAAAACAGATAGTCATGCGGATTGAGCCATCAAAAATCTGGATTGTGTCTGCGAAGAAGCCGGCCAGCCTGCCAGCCATATTTGATAAATTCTATCCGCTTGAGATGACAGGTAGCCGCGCAATTTTGAAGATTAGAGGCGGTAAGGCAATCGAGGTGCTAAGGCGTCTTACAGCCGCCAATCTTGATTGTGAAGCAGGCAGTCTGATGGCAACAGGCATGCATCATATCCCCGTGCATCTGCTGAAACAGGCAGATGATGAATTTTTGCTATTTATACCTAGAAGCTATGCAGAAAGCCTTGGCCATCTGATTGTCCAGATTGCGAGACAATACCGCTCTGCTGTAACGCCTGCCGAGAAATATTGATAGCGAAGATATGACCTCTGATACTGGTGATAAATCGGCCTCCAGACCTTTCAAACAGGTGCTTGATCTTGGCTATGATTTAATGCAGATACATGGTCTTTCAGGGTGGAAAATAAAATTTGATCATGCGCGCAGACGTGCCGGACTATGCGACTACAGACAAAGGACAATATCGCTGTCCAGACATTATGTCCGGCATGCCGAGATTGCACATATCACAGACACGCTGCTACATGAGATTGCACATGCGCTGGTAGGCCCCGGACATGGGCATGATGCTGTATGGCGAAAACAGGCGCGCGATATTGGCTGTACAGCAAGCAGATGCCATGATCTGAATTTTGCAGATGAACGCTGGGTGATGCGCTGTCCTAATGGCTGTTTTGATGTAAAGCGTCATCGCCGTAAAAGCGGGCTTGTCTGTATGAAGTGCAAGTCAAAGGTTGAATTTATACGCAACGAGCCGGGGGCTGACGCGTACAGCCCCGATGCCGAGGCAAGAGGCTGAGTGCAGGACATGTTTTTATCAACCCCTCACCGGCAGGATATGTTTATCTCGGAGCTCGCACAGCTTGAGATACAGCCTTTTGCCAGCCTGCCGTTTTTCTCGGAGGCCGAAATTTCGGCAATGATAGCCCAGACAGATGCGCTCTCATTCAGAAAGGCACGCGAAACTGTTGGCAATAATGTATTTCAGGATTTTGACATTTGCTTTCCTGCGCCCCTGACAGGTGACTTTCAGGCATGTGCGAAATTGCTTGAAGATATGGTTAGACATGCCGGCACGCACAACCCGTCTCTATGTGAGGGCAGGTTTGTGATTAATGATTTTGCCATCCAGAAATATCCGGCAGGCAGCAAAGGCATTGGTATCCATAAGGATGGGCTTAGATACCGGAATTTTGTGTTCATTATCACACTTGCCGGTATATCCGAACTGTTTTGCTGTGCTGACAGGCAGGGCGCTCATCCGGTCGTCATTGATGACAGGCCGGGCAGGCTTGTGATCTTGCCAGCACCCGGATTTTCAGGTCTGAAAGATGAGAATAACCGGCCGTTACATGGTGTTCGTGCGGTAACAGAAGGCAGGCTGTCAATTGGTTTTAGACAGGAAAGAAAGCAATAGGCTGAAGCTGCCGGGAAGACAAGATACCAAAGCTGTTGCAAAATGGGCGCGTTTGTTCCTTGTCTATCTGATAAGATAGCTTGCCACAATGCAGAATAAGTGTCATGCTACTCAATACGCTGAACATGCAGAGAAACTCTTTTCTGTGTTGCCACCAAAAGCCTGTGCGTTTGTAGATACACAAAAAAAGAGGGGATGCATAACCTGCTTTTTGTATATGCGAACGTGAACGGAGGCAACCGCAATGAATATCAGCATTTCTGGCAAAAATATGGATACTGGAACAGCCTTTCAGGAACTGGCTTATGACCTTCTTGAGGCTGTCATTTCAAAATATTTCAAAAACGCGATTAGCGGACATATAACGCTGGAAAAATCTGATGCTGGTTTCGATGTCAAAATACGGGTGAACCTCACCAACAGAATTGAGCTTGAATCTACCGGCTCAGGACGTGAGGCAAATGCCGCGCTCGAAGAAGCGATAGACCATGCCGAAAAACGTCTGCGCAGACATAAACGGCGCCTGCGTAATCATAGAGGCGCAGGTGCAGATGTGCCAGCCGATGTGCTGATGGCTCCGATGGCCGTATATGCTGGTGTCGACCAGCAGGATAATGACGATCATGCCGAAGATGAAGCGCAGGAAGAGGCACTGCCTATCATTGCAGAATTAAGCTATGAAGTTGAATGCCTAACTGTAGAACAGGCGGTGATGCGGCTGGAATTAAGCCGTGATAAATCACTATTATTCCGTAACGCCCAGCATATGGGGCTGAATATGGTGCATATGCGCGCCGATGGCACAATTGGCTGGGTTGACCCGCGTGGCACCCGGAATATGCAGCAAAATGCCTGAACCAGCAAGAATATGGACAGATAGACAATTCCCCTAAGCCCGCAAGCTGTACCAAGGGCGAATAGACACAATTGTCAGTCTTAAATAAGACATTCCAAGGCTGAGTTGTAGATAGCCTTTTGTCAGGGTGAGGCGTTGCCTTGTCTGGAAACGGGGAAAGGGGCGCAAGGGGGCGGCTATGGCATCACGCAGACCAATGAGACGTAATGCAAATCGCTCAAGGCAGCGCAAATTTCTGGATGACCAGCTTGACTGGCAAACCGCGCATTATATTGACCAGCCAACAGAACCGCTAGATGCCGAACAGGTAGAGGCTATTCATCAGGCCAGTCTGGATGTTATTGAAAATATCGGGATTCTGTTTCTCAATGATGAAGCCTGCGATATTCTGGCCAAGGCAGGGTGCGATGTCGATTTTTCGACTAAACAGGTCAAGATGGACAGGCAATGGGTGACAGAACAGGTGGCAAAAACGCCATCATCTTTCACCATCACACCACGCAATCCCGACCATACAATTAAAATCGGGGACGGTTATTTTGCCTTTGGCTGTGTTGGCTCGCCCCCGAACGTAATTGATATGGAAGGTGGGCGGCGTGTTGGCAATCATCAGGACTACCAGTCTCTGATCAAGCTTAGCCAGTCATTTAACTGTATTCATGCGATAACCGGCTATCCGGTGGAACCAGTCGATATTCATGCGTCTGTGCGGCATCTGCATTGTATCTATGACATGCTGACATTAAGCGACAAGGTAATTCATGCCTATTCGCTTGGCAAGGAGCGGGTGGAAGATGTTGTGGAAATGACCCGGATTGCTTCTGGTCTTGAGCATGATGAATTTTTCTCTACCCCACGCCTGTTTACAAATATTAACTCATCCTCTCCCCTGAAACATGATTATCCGATGCTGGACGGGGCGATGCGGCTGGCCAGATTGAAACAGCCTGTATTTATCACGCCTTTTACATTGGCAGGGGCAATGGCACCGGTAACAATGGCTGGTGCGGTTGTACAGCAAAATGCCGAATCTCTTGCCTGTATTGCGTTATTGCAACAAATTAATCCGGGCACGCCGATTGTCTATGGTGCCTTTACCTCTAATGTGGATATGAAGACTGGTGCGCCGGCATTTGGCACGCCCGAATATATTCGGGCGATGCAGATGTCTGGCCAGATGGCGCGATATTACAATG